>JANNKN010000435.1:0-20504 GCA_031396315.1 Deltaproteobacteria bacterium | reverse complement strand
AGCAGGCCGCGGCCGCCGGAGAGGAACATGCGGACCGGCTCGTTGAGCATGAAGAAGGGCAGGCCGAGCGTGAACGCGCCGTGGAAGTTGCGCGCCTGCAGGTGCTCTTCGTGAGCCCAGCTGGAGCGGTAGCGCTCTGTGTATCCGCCGAGCGTCGTGGTCGTGAAGTCGTCCGCGGCGATCGCGTCGGCGATCGTCTCCGCGGCCATCATGCCGCTCTTCATCGCCATGTGGACGCCGGAAAGCTTCTCCGCATTACAGAAGCCTGCCGCATCGCCGACGATCAACGCGCCGTCGCAGTAGAGCTTCGGCATCGACGACATGCCGCCGATCGGGATCGTCTTCGCGCCGTAGCGCACCAACTCTGCGCCCTCGAGCAGCTCGCGCATGAACGGGTGCGTCTTGAACTTCTGCGCCTCGAGGTGCGGGTCGTGGAAGGGGCTGTGCGCGTCCAGCGCGCACACCATGCCGTACGACACGAGGTTGTCCTGCAGGTCGTAGAGCCACATGCCGCCGAAGTACTTCGGCAGGTTGAGCGGCAGCATGCCGTGGATCACGCGGCCCGGGCGGTGCTTCTCCGGCTTGACGCGCCAGATCTCCTTGATGCCCGTTTCGTAAACCTGCGGGTTCTCGCCTTCGAGGTCGAAACGCTCGACCAACTGCTTCGTGAGGCTGCCGCGCACGCCTTCGCCGAGCACGGTCACCTTGGCACGGATGTCCATCCCAGCCTGATAGGTGCTCTTTGGCTTGCCGTTCTTGTCGACGCCCTGATCGCCGAGCCGCACGCCGACGACTCTGCCGCCCTCGATCAGCAGCCTGTCGCCCGAGAAACCGCCGTAGATGTCGATGCCGAGCGCCTCGCACTTGCCGGCGAGCCACTTCGCGACCTTGTTGAGTGACGCAACGTGGTAGCCGCGCTTCTTGAACATCGGCGGGTTCATCGGCAGCGGGATCGAGGCGTTGCCGACGAACAGGTACGTCTTGTCGTCGCTGCACACGTATTCGGTCGGAAAGCCCTGCTCGATGAAGTCCGGCATCAGCTCCGAAATGCCCTTCGGGTTGATCACGGCGCCCGACAGCAGGTGGTCGCCGACCTCGCGCGACTTCTCGATCACGAGCACCGCCGGCTTCTCGAGGCCGCGCTGCTCGCAGGTCTTCACGAGGTGGTAGGCCGAGGCGAGCGTCGCGGGGCCGGCACCGACGAACAGCACGTCGACCTCCATCACTTCGCGTTCGACCGAGTCCATGCGACCTCCAGGCGGGCTCCGAGAGCCGGAAAACAGCAGGCACGATAGGAGAGGGGAACCTCGGGTCAAGCAGGTTCCCGCCGCACGGGCGAACCCCGCAGCAACGGAATCGTCAGCGCTTTCGCTGCGTTGACCCTGGAATTCCCCTTCCTTATGTTGCGCGCCCTTCGCGTCCGAGCCCTGCGATCCCGGGCAGCCTGGAGATGATTCGATGGCGACGATGATCACCGAGGAATGCATCAACTGCGGCGTATGCGAGCCGGAGTGCCCGAATGAGGCGATCAGCGAGGGCGAAGAGACGTTCGTGATCGACCCCGCACTCTGCACGGAGTGTGTCGGCTTCCACGAGACGGAGCAGTGCGCGGAAGTTTGCCCGGTCGATTGCTGCGTACCGGACCCCAACAACGCGGAAGCCGAGGCGCTGCTGTTCGACCGCGCGAAGGCGATCCATCCGGACAAGGCCGCCGGGATCGCGCTCTCCGCCGAAACCTCACGCTTCCGCAAGTAAGCGCGAAGCGAGCATGCGCGCCGAGTCGGCCATCGTCGACATCGCGCGCGATTTTCTCGCGGTCCACCGGGAGCTGCGCCACATCGCGGAACACGAGGCCGCGGGCGCGCTGCGCTTCGACGAGGTGCGCAGCTTCGTCGGCGACGACGAGCGCAGCGTATTGTTCCGTCTGAAGGAGCGCTGCCACGCGCTGTTTCGCGGCGACTCCGCGGAAGGCGAGCTCGAGATTGGCGCGAGTGCGCTGTTCGATTTGGCAGTGGGCTCGCTCTTCCACGAAGCGATGAAGCTGCGCGAGAACCTGTATCAGGCCGACGTGTACGCGCCGAAGGTCGCGGCGCTGCGCGCAACGGGCGTCACCGACGAGAGCGGGTTGTTGCGGGAGTTCGACAAGCTCGTCGCCTCCGCGCGTGTGCGGCTTGCGGAGTCGGTTGCCGAGGCGCGCGTGTTGCTCGGGCAGACGACCTCGCAGTTCCGCGTGTTGCTGCGCAGCCACGCAGCGAACGGGCTACTCGCGCGCTTCGTCGTGGAAAATGCCGCGCGGCTCGCCGACGCGTTCGCGAGCAGCGAGGACGCAGCGCTCGCGGATCTGCACGGCAGCGCGGCGTCGGCGTGGCGGCGCGCTGCGTGGTCGTACCTCGAGAGTGGGTTCTTCGCGGAGACGAGCCGCGCGCTTGCGATGGCGGAGGCGCGCGGCGACCGCGCACCCGAGCTCGCACGGCAGCGCGCGTTCGCCGACGGCATGAGCGCGTACCTCGCGGGCCACTACGAGGCGGCGTTCGTGGGGATCGCGTCCTGGCTCGACGCAGGGCCAGTCGGCGCAGAGCTGCGGCTCGTGCCGCTCGCGGCCTCTGCCATGGCGGGCGCGCGCAAGCTCGTGTCGTCGGATGCTGCGCTCGCGGAGCGTGCGACCACGCTCGCGGAACGCCTGCGCGTTCTCGGGGCGCCTGAACGCGCTTAGGGACTCGCGCGCGGATCGGGCCGCGTCGCGCTGCGCCGCACGGCAATCAGCCAGGCCGCGCTGCCGATCACGACCATCGCGCAGCCGATCCATTGCGCTCCCGACATGCCGAGCGCGATGCGCGGGTTGACGCGCAGGATCTCGACGACGAAGCGCCCGGCGCCAGCGAGTACGAGGTACTCCGCAAACAGGAGTGGGCTCGCCTTACGGCGGCGCCACAGCAGCGCGCCGATCAGCAGCAGCCACACCACCTCGTAGAGCTGCGTCGGGTGAACCGGGACGAGCGAGGGCGGTGCACCTTCGGGGAATGCGATGCCGTACCAAGCGGCGGTCGGGCGACCATAATCATCGCCGACCAAGAAGCAGCCAATCCGTCCGCAGGCTTGTCCGAACGGCGCGGCAGTCGCGACCGCCGCGAGGACCGGCCCGGTCGGAATGCCGTGTAGGTAAGTTCCGATCGTACCGGCGAGTGCGCCGCCCATGAAGCCGCCGAACCAAGTCATGCCGGCACGGTCGAAGAGCGCGTCGAAGAAATACCGCTCGCCGCGCAGCGCCGCGTCGATCGCGAAGTAGAGCTTCGCGCCGACCACACCGCCGATCACCGCGTAGACGAGGATCGTCGAGGAGAGCTCCGGGTCGAGGCGCTGCTCCGCCAGGCGGCGAGCGACGATCCGCTCCGATAGCAAGAAGCCGATCGCCATCATCACGCCGAACGAACTGATCGCGAAGCCGAACGGCTCCCACAACACGGGGTACATGCGGCGGCACCCTACGTGAAGCGCGTTATCGCGCCACGGGAATCGTCACGCACAGCGTGGTACCGGGCAGCGGTGTCCCATCGACCCATGCGCGCCCACCCCAACTTGCGGCGAGTTGGCGCACGATCGCGAGACCGAGGCCGCAGTGGCGATGCGCGTCGTCGTCGCCGCAAGCCGAGTGCGCGGCGTCGAACACGATCTCGCGCCGGTCCGGCGCGATTCCCACGCCGTTGTCGCACACGCGCAGCAGCGCGCGCTCGCCTCCGGCCACGATCGAGACCGCGATCGTCGCGCTCGGGGTTTTGCCCATGTGGTCGATCGCGTTCCCGATCAGGTTGCTCAACAACCGGTAGAGGTCGGCGCTCCGCACCGCGAGCGCGGGAGCGTCCTCCGGAGCTTGCAGGCGGATGCCGCGAGCCTCGAGTTCGCACTTTCGCTCCGCGCGAATCTGCTCGACCACACTCGCGAGATTCGCCGGATGGGAGGTTCGGCTGGGCTCGAGGGCGCTCTGCAGGATCGCGTCGAGCGTCAATGCCGAGCGCTCGAGGCGCTGGATCAGAAGGGCGGCGCGCGCACTGTCGCCTGCCGCGAGGTCTTCGCGCGCGAGCCGCGCGAAGCCGAGTACGGCCGAGAGCGGCGAACGTAAATCATGGACGAGCGCGGCGATCGGCGGCAGCTGCGGCGCGTCGTCCAACTCGGGCTCCGCAACGCTGACGGCTCCGTGCTCGCCGCACGACGCGACGCCCTGGCCTCGGCTCATCTGCGCAATGAACGGCAGCAACTTCACGATCGGCACCTTGACCGCAACCCCCGGAATATTGCCCGCGGGGAGAGACATCTTACCAGCGGTCGGAATCGAGGGGAATCTCAAACACCTGTGTGGGGTGCTCGCATCTACAGGGGAAGGCAATTCCCAGGCGTGGGACGGATTCCGGGCGCCGGGACCTTCACCCGTCCGATAAGTTGGTTGGCGCCCCGGCTGAGATTCGGTCTCCCGTCCTGGATGGGAGGCCACGGGGCCAACTGGGGAGGGTCGCTCGCATGGCCCGATTCCAAGTTCTCGCGCTCGCGTTCTCGTCATTCCTGCTTCTGAGTGGCCGCCCGCCGGTGGCTGCGCCGGCTCCGCGTTTTGCCGTAGCCGCGCCGCCGCCGGTCCGAGTGACCGCCCGCCTCGCGGAGCTGAATCCGCATCTCACGCCCGGACAGCTCGACCGCATCGAGGTGGCCGTTGGCCGCTATTCCGCGAAATACGGGCTCGATCCGGTGCTCGTCGCGGCGGTGATCGAGGTCGAGAGTTCCGGAAAGCCCTGGGCACGCAGCCCGGCAGGCGCGCTCGGCTTGATGCAGGTGATGCCGTACATGATTCGGCCCATGGACATGGCCGGCAACGCATCGACGGTCGAGGCCAACGTGGAGGCTGGCTGTGCGATTCTCGCGGGCAACATCCGTCGCCTCGGAGAAGAGGACGGCATCTCCGCGTACTTCTGGGGCGGCAACATTCGCGGCGACGGCTACCTACGGCGCGTGCAAACGGCGCGCGAGCGATTGCGCACGGAGCTGCAATCGTCCTAGGCGAGGAGCACGAGGATTGTGAGCGATCAGGCGCTGCGAAGAATCGAAGGATCGTTCGCAGCGCCGGGTGGGCTCACGCTGTTTCGCCGCGCGTGGTTGCCCGACCAGATCACGCGCGTGCTGCTCGTCGTGCACGGCTTCGGCGAACACAGTGGCCGCTATGACGAGCTGGGCGCGTGGTTCGCAGCGCATGGCTGCGCAGTGCACGCGCTCGATCATCGCGGTCACGGGCGTTCGGAGGGTCCGCGCACGCACGTCGACGCGTTTGCTCAACTGATCGACGACCTTGCGGCGTTTCAGGCGCTCGTGCACGAAGAGCACCCCGCGGTCCCCATCACGCTGCTCGCACACAGCATGGGGGGCCTGATCGCGCTCGCGTATCTCGCCGAGCGCCGCCCGATCGTCTCCGGCGCGATCGTGTCGGGACCCGCGTTGGCGCCAGACCGCGCCGTGCCGCGCGCGCGCGTTTGGCTCGCACGCGCGCTCCGCCGCATCGCTCCAAAATTGCGGCTGGCAGCGGGTCTCGATCTCACCGGCCTCTCGCGCGATGAGAACGTGCTGCGCCGCTACCTCGCCGACCCGCTCGTCGAGCGCACGATGACGGCGTCGCTCGGCGCGGAGATGCTCGCGGCCGGGGCATCGCTGCGCGCGCGCGCAGGCGCGATCGCCACACCGGTACTGCTGATGCACGGCAAACAGGACACGCTCTGTCCCGTCGCCGCGACCGAAGAGTTCGCCGCGCAGCTGACTGCGGCGGGCAGCGCGCTTCGGGTATATCCCGAGTTGCGCCACGAGATTTTCAACGAGCCCGAGCGCGAACAAGTGTTTGCCGATGCGTGGCGCTGGATCGAGGAGACGCTGGCATGAGCGCGAAGCTCACGCACTTGGACGAGCGCGGGCGCGCGCGCATGGTCGACGTCGGCGCGAAAGACGTGACGGAGCGCGTTTGCACCGCGCGCGCCGAGGTGCACATGGCGCGCTCGACGCTCGATGCGATCACCACCGGTGCGACGCCGAAGGGCGACGTGTTCGCGACGGCACGGATTGCAGGCATTCTCGCTGCCAAGCGCACCGGGGAGTGGATCCCCCTTGCGCACCCCATGCCACTCGACGCGGTCGAAGTGCGGCTCGAGTCGGACGCGGCGGCGAGCTGCGTGCGCGTGGAAGCGACGGTTCGCGCGCACTGGCGCACCGGCGTCGAGATGGAGGCGATGGTTGCCGTCAGCGCGGCGGGGCTCACCATCTACGACATGTGCAAGGCGATCGACCGGGGGATGTCGCTCACGGACGTGCGGCTCGTCCAGAAATCTGGCGGCAAGAGCGGCGTGTGGCTCCGCCCCGGTGAGCCGCCGGTTTCCGAGTGAACGCCGCGCAACTCGCAGGCGACTTGCCGGTTGGAAGCGCGTTAGGCGGCGTCTCTTCGAGCTCGGCTCCGAGAACGAAGCTTTGGCAACCGGCGTACGCGCGGCGGACCCCGGCCATTTCGGGAACCGGAGGGAGGGCGCGGTGTCGAATCGTGCGTGGAATTCGTGACTCAACCCATCCTTGGTAGGGCGCCAGCAGTTGGCGCCCCGGGGGCCGACGACGCACGTGGCGTCGACCCCGACATGCCCCTCGTGAACCAATGGCGCAGCGGCGACCTGCGCGCCTTCGGTGAGCTCGTCCGGCGCCATCAGCGCAAGGTGATGGGCCTGTTGACGCGCATGCTCGGCGATCGAGACGACGCCGAGGACGCGGTGCAGGAGACGTTTCTCAACCTGCATCGACACGGGCACCGCTTCCGCAGCGAGTCGCGTTTCTCGACCTTCGTCTATCGCGTCGCGGTGAATGCGGCGCTGAACCGCCGACGCAGCCAAGGCCGACGCCGCGCGCACTTGAGCGAATACGCGAACGGTCAGGCGATCGGGCAAGCGCTGCCGTCCTCGCCGCGCGGTCCCGAGGACGCGATGGGCGGCGGCGAAGTGAAGCAGCGCGTACAGCGCTGCCTGCAGGCGCTTCCCGAGGCATTGCGGGCGCCAGTCGTGCTCTACGATATCGAGGGTCTCAGCTACGGCGAGATCGCCGCGATCCTGCAAATCGCCGAAGGCACCGTGAAATCGCGCATCCACCGCGCGCGCCACGCCTTGCGCAAGGAACTCTCGGATCTAGCGCGCGAGCTCGGGGCCGCAGAATGATGCACGCGTGGCTCAAGGGGCGGCTCTCCGAGTACCTCGACGGCGCGCTCGCCGGGCGCTCGAAGGCTCGCCTCGAACGGCATCTCGAGCGCTGCGCGGAGTGCCGACTCGAGCTGAGCGAGCTGCGTGGTACCGTGTTGTTACTGAGGTCACTGCCGACGGAGTCCGAAGTCGAGCTGGACGAATTTCTGGCGACGCGCGTGGTCGCGCGCATCGAGGCGGGCGACGCGGCGCCAACGTGGCGCGATCGCGCGCATGATGCCGTCGCTGGCGCGCTCCAGGGCGCGTGGACACCGGCCTTCGGCGCGGTAGCGGTGTTGTTCGTGGTCGCGGCCGCGCTGGACCTCCGCATCGAATTCACCCTGCCTGGCGCGAAGGCGCCCGCGAGCCCCCAAGCGGCTGCGGTGCCGCTGGTGCAGCCGCAGTTGGTCTCGCTCGGCCAGCGCATCGAGCTCGTTCCGCCCGTGCGCAGCCGGCGCCGCTTCGACCCCGTGGTGCTCGAGGAAGTCTCCGGCGTGTACCGCGGCTGCGCAGCGAGCCCGCACGATGCGGAGTGCCAGGCCTTCCGTAATAAGCTGGTGGAGCTCGCGCTCGCCAATCCGCCCGGCTTCGTGAGCGAGATCGAGTCCGTTCCGCTCGAATCCCGCGACCGTGTGCTGAGCGCAGTCTCACTCGAAGCTGCGCGCACGGGGCATGCGCAGCGCGTGATTCGGGGTCTGCGCCGAGTCGACGACCCGCGCGCGTTCGGCATCGTCGTGCAGTTTCAGCGCACGATCGCGTCTCGCGAGTGATCGCTCACCGGCGGACGAATTCCGCCGGTGATAGGGTCGCGAGATGCGTCGTGCAGTTCTCAGGTTTTGCGCGGCGAGTGTACTCGCGCTCAGCACGCTGAGCGTCGCTGCCGAGGAGCGCGTCAGTCTCCTGCCGGCGCGCGCGCCTGCCTGGAGCTCTGCGCGTCTGCTCGACTCGCTGAGAGACGGCGCGCGCAAACCGCGCGAGCTGCGCATTGCGACGGTGCCGGCGGACGCCGAGCTCGAGCTCACCTACCTGCGCGACGGCGCGCAGCTCGCGCGTGCGCTCGGCACGGCACCGCTGCTCGCCCTGGTGCCCGGCTCGGCGCTCACGGACGCGCGCGATCGCATCATCGTGCGCGCCCAGCGCGAGGGTTTTCTGTCGCGAGAGGTTGCGCTCGATGCGCAGCGTGCGCCGCCGAGCCTGCGCGTCGAGCTGGCGCCGCGGCCGCGCGTTCTGCTCGCCGCCTCGCTGCTCGAGCTGGGGGCCTACTCGCGCCTCGCGCTGCTCAGTGATCAGCAGATCGAGGCGCGGCTCACGCGCACGGAAAGCGGCTGGCGCCTCGCACTCGCGGATGTCGCGTACGACGCGCAGCTCGCAGGGCGGCTCGGCACGATTCGCGGCGCAGCGGTCGAGCGCGTTGCGGTGACGGTCGTCGGGAGAGATTTGTTGTTGGACCTGACAGCAGGGCCGCGCGAGCGGGGCGAGCCTCGCCTCGTGCGTCGCAGCGAAGCGGTGCGCAAGGCGAGCCAGCTCGCGCTCGAGTGGTTGCCCGAGGATCGCGGCGTCGCCACCTACGCGCGCGCAGAGTCGGCGCTCGGGGCGCTCGATCGCGCTCGGCTCGGAGCCTGCTGCGACGCATTCGAGCGCGCGCTCGCGGATTCGCTGGGGCTCGAAACGCTCGCGCGCTCTCTCTCACCGAGCGGCGGTTTTACCGACCGCTACGTCGCACTCGCGATCGAACTGATCGCCGCGAAGTCGCCGGGTGGCGAGATCGTGATGCGCGACGGGCCGCGCGTGCGCCTCGACGGCCGTCTCGCGCGAGCACGCGTGCTCTCCCAGGCAGCCGACGCGCGGGGCGTCCTTCTTGCAGTCCGCGCGCTTGCCGAGGCACTCGCGCCCGCCGGCGACGCGCAACGCGCACTGCACGCGTGGCTCGCTCCCGAGCTTGCGCCCAATGAATTCGCAGCCGCCTATGCCAACGCTGACGCAGCGGAGGCGCACTGCCGCGCGCGGCCATAGACCCCTCGTCCCGCGGTCCCGCGGAGGACTCCGATGGCGGATCCCAAAGACTGGCCCGAGCAGCCGCGCGAGCGCCTGCACGCGCACGGCACCGCACCACTCGCCGACGCCGAGCTGCTCGCACTGCTCCTGCACACCGGGCGCCGTGGACACTCGGCTACGCAGCTCGCGCAACAGCTTCTCGCCGTCGGCGGGCTCGCCGCGCTCGCGCAGTCCGCACCCGGTGAGCTCGCCGAGGTCGCGGGCATCGGGCCCGCGAAGGCGGCGGCGCTGCTCGCGGCTTTCGAGCTCGGGAGGCGAATCGCAGCAAAGCCACTGCAGCGCGGCGAGCGCATCGGTTCGCCCGCGGACGTGCATCGCCACTTCCACGCGCGTTTGCGCGATGCGCCGACCGAGCAGTTTCACATCGTGCTGCTCGACAGCCGGCATCGCGTGCTGCGCAGCATTCTCACCTCGCAGGGCACGCTCACGGCGACCCTCGTGCACCCCCGCGAAGTGTTCAGGCCCGCGCTCCGCGAGGCCGCGGCAGCCCTGGTGCTCGTCCACAACCACCCGAGCGGCGACCCGTCACCGAGCCCTGAGGATCGCGAGATCACGCGTCGCCTCGCACGCGCGGGCATGCTGCTCGGGATCCCCGTGCTCGACCACGTGATCGTGGCGGACCGGGGCTACGCGAGCCTGCGCGAGCAGGGCGAGCTCACATCGAGCACCGAACTCGACCCGTAGGCGTGCGCAACTCCTCGGGTAAAGGCAGCGCCGCTTCGCGCCGAGAAGCGGGCCATGTCGCGCCAGATCGTTCAGTCGGATCGCCGCCGCTCGCCGCGCGAGTGCGCAGAGATCCGCGTTCAATACGAGAGCATCGACGAACTCTTCACGGAGTTCACGCGCGACATCAACGAGGGTGGCGTGTTCGTTGCCACCGAGAGTCCACTCAGCCTCGACGAGCCCGTAGAGATGTCATTCCAGCTCCCAGGCGGAGCGGAGTCGATCCACGTGACGGGCCGCGTCGTTCGTGTGCAGACGAAAGTGGAAGACGGCGTCTCCGGCATGGCCATCGAATTCGACGCGCTCGACGCGCGCGCGCGCGCCGCGATCGACCAGCTGGTTCGCGGCTTGCGCAGCGGGCGTTAGCCCGGACCCGTCGCGGAGGAACGCCCGCCGCTTAGAACGGGATCTCGTCGTCCGGGGGCGGGCCACTGTCGAAGCCGCCACCGCCACCGCCGCCCATCGGCGCACCGCCTCCGCCAGCCTGCCCGCCACGCGGAGCGCCGCCACCGCCGCCGCCGCCCGCAGCACCGCCTGCGCCGCCGCCGCTACCGATGAACTGCACCGACTGCGCGATCACCTCGGTGGTGCGTTGCTTCAGGCCTTCCTTGTTCTCCCACTCGCGCGTCTGCAAGCGGCCTTCGATGTAGACCGTGCGTCCCTTCGCGAGGTACTGCGCGCACAGCTCCGCGGTGCGGCCCCACGCGACGATGCGATGCCACTCGGTGCGCTCTTCCTTGCCGCTGCCGTCCTTCTTGTTCCACGACTCGCTGGTCGCGATCGAGAAGTTCGCAACGGGCTGGCCGCCCGGCGTGTAACGCAGCTCGGGGTCGCGACCGAGGTTCCCGACCAGAATGACTTTGTTGACGCTCGCCATTTCGTTTCGTCTCCGACGGAACTCGGGGTGTGAACGCCATCTTGGTTGGTCGCGCAGGGTGCGTCAAGCACGCGCGCTACTTTGCACAGCCGATTCATGCTCTACATCGTTCGCTTCTGTCTGATCGCGCTCTACACCGTTCTTTGGGGAGCGCTCGCGACCGTCGCCGCACCCTTCAGCGGCGAGGCGATCGTTTGGGTCGCGCGCAACTGGATCCATTGGATCTTCGTCACGTGTGGCATACGCGTCGAGGTGAGCGGGCTCGAGCACGTCGCCGCGACCAAGACCGCCGTGTACGTGTCGAATCACCAGAGCGTGCTCGACATCGGTGCGATCGTTGAGACGCTGCCCGTCTCGTGGCGCTTCGTCGCGAAGAAGGAGCTCATCTGGGTCCCGTTTTTCGGCTGGGCGCTCGGACTCTCCGACCAGGTTCTGATCGACCGCGGGAATCGCCGCCGCTCGATCCATAGCTTGCGGCGCGCGGCCGAGCGCATCCGCGGCGGAATCAACGTGATCATCTTCCCGGAAGGCACGCGCAGCCCGGACGGCACGCTCCAGCCGTTCAAGAGCGGAGGCTTTTACCTCGCGCTCGATGCCCAGGTGCCCGTGATTCCGGTGACCGTGTCGGGCTCGCGCCAGTTGACGCCGAAGCGCTCGCTGCAGGTGCGCTCGGGGACCATCAAGGTGGTGTACGGCGCTCCGATCCCCACGGCGGGCTTCACGGCCCGCGATCGAGAGATGCTGAAGCGGCGCGTCGCCGAGGCGATTCAGGCTGGCTACGACCCGGAGTTGCAGGCGCGTCGTTGACGCTCGCGCGCGTGGCTGCGTAAGCTGCGCCGGTTGCCCATCGCGGGGGTGAGGGGCGCATGGCCAAAGTTGCGGCCGGACGAAAGGCTCGCGCGCGCGTCTCATTCAAGGGGGCGCGCTTCGCGAATGCCATAGTTGCGCGCGAGGCGGGAGGCTTCGTGCTCGTCGGTGTGGTCGCGGGAATCGCGGCTGCGCTCTGGAGCTACGACCCCGGTGACGCCGTCTTCGAGTTGACGGCCGTGAACAACGCGGTGGGTGCCTTGGGTGCGACCCTCGCAGGCCTGTTGATGCGGCTCGCAGGCGTAGCCGCCTGGGGAATCGTGATCGCGCTCGCGGGCATCGCCGCGCAACTCGTGACGGGCGGGCGGGTCGTCGTTCCGCGCCGCGTTTGGGTCGCGACCGCCGTGTCCTTCGCCGCGGTTGCCGCGCTCGCTTCGATCTTGCCCGGGCTCGCACCGTTGCGCTTCGCGGGCCTCTCGGGCGGCTGGGTGGGCGGGCTGCTCGCGGGCATGGAATCCGCGCTGCTCAGTGCGTACGGAGCGTTCGTCCTGAACGCGCTGCTGCTCGCAGTCGGCATTGCAGGCTATTTCGGCGTGCCGGCAGGCGAGGCGCTCGCTTCGCTCGGCCGCGGCGGAGTCGCGGCGTCGCACGTGGCGGGCCGCATGGCGATGGCCTTCGGCGCGTGGGCCCGGGGCGCCGGAATCGCGGCCTTCGCAGCAAGCGAGGAGGCGTTTACGCAGCTGCAAGTTTGGCGCGAGCGCCGCGCGCGCCGTGAGCGCGTCGCCGAAACGCGCGAAGAGCTCGCGGGCGGCGCACAAGAGCTGCCCGCAGAGGCGACACAGATCGCAGGCGAGCGCAGCGGGGGTGCCAATGCCGAGGCGCCTGCGGAGGGCGCCGCGCCTGCGCCCCGCTCGCGCGGGGTTGCGCCCGCGATCGTGGATCACGCACGCGAGCGCAAGCGCGAGCCCGAGCAAGAGACGTTCACGTTCGCCGAGAGCACCTCGCTCGGGCCCTATGAGCCGCCCGATGTCGCGGAAATCTTCCAGCAACCGCCCGAGAACGCACGCCGCTACGACCGCGAGAGCCTGATCATGAACTCGCGGATCCTCGAGAAGAAGCTCGCGGATTTCGGAGTGTTGGGCCGAGTTGTTACGGTGCACCCCGGCCCCGTGATCACGATGTACGAGTTCGAGCCGGCGCCGGGCGTGAAGGTCAACCGCATCACGAATCTGTCGGACGACCTCGCGCTCGCGCTGCGCGCGCTCTCGATCCGCATCATCGCGCCGATTCCAGGCAAGTCGGTCGTCGGCATCGAGGTGCCGAACGCGGAGCGGGAGACCGTCTACATCCGCGACTTGCTGGAGGCGCGCTCATTCCGTCAGAGCCCGGGCCGGCTCACGCTCGCGCTCGGCAAGGACATCTTCGGCAACCCGGTCGAGGCCGATCTCGCGTCGATGCCGCATTTGCTCGTGGCCGGCGCGACCGGCACGGGCAAGAGCGTGTTCCTGAACTCGCTGCTCTGCTCGATTCTCGTGCGCGCGACGCCCGACGAAGTGAAGCTGCTGCTCGTCGATCCGAAGCTGCTCGAGCTCTCGGTCTACGAGAAGATCCCGCACCTGATTGCCGACGTCGTCACCAACCCGAAGCGCGCGTCGGCGGCGCTGCAGGGCATCGTGCTCAAGATGGAGGAACGCTACCAGCAGATGGCAGCGCTCGGCGTGCGTAACATCGCGCAGTTCAATGCGCGCGTGGACGAGGCGAAAGCCGCGGGGCTGAAGACGTATCGCTTGCGCCCGAAGCCTGGCGAGGCCGAGGGGCGCGAGGTCGAGTACCAGCGCATCCCCTACATCGTGGTGGTGATCGACGAACTCGCGGACCTGATGGTCGTCTCCGCACGCGACGTCGAGGAATCGCTCCAGCGCCTCGCTCAGATGGCGCGCGCGTCGGGCATTCACCTCGTGCTCGCGACGCAGCGTCCGAGCGTGGACGTCCTCACCGGCATCATCAAGGCGAATTTTCCGGCGCGCATTTCGTTCCAAGTGTCGTCGCGCATCGACTCACGGACGATTCTCGACCAGGGTGGCGCCGACCAGCTACTCGGACAAGGCGACATGCTCTTCCTCCCTCCCGGCACTTCAAAGCTCGCGCGCCTGCACGGCCCCTTCGTGACCGAGCGGGAGGTCACGAAGCTCGTCGAGCACCTGAGGCGTCAGGGCGCGCCGAAATTCGACGAGGAGCTGTATCGGATTCCGGCCGACGGCGAAGACGGCGGGGCGACCGACCCGGACGACATCGACGAGCACTACGACCTGGCGGTTCGAATCGTCGCCGAAACCCGCAACGCCTCGATCTCGTATCTGCAGCGCCGACTCAAGGTCGGATACAACCGAGCTGCGCGGATGATCGAGCAGATGGAGCGCGAGGGCGTCGTCGGGCCGCAGATCGGCGTGAAGCCGCGCGAAGTCTTCATCGGGCCGATCGGAGAAGAAGCCGATGCGTGACGCGAAGCGCGCGCTGCGAGGGTTCGTCGCGGCAGTGTGTCTGGGCGCCGCTGCCGCGAGCGCTGCGGGCGGCGACGCCGCGGCGCCCGCCGTCGCGCCGGCAGCTTCTCCAAAGCCCGCGCCCGCGCAGAAGCCCGCGCCCGCCGACTGCGCGGCGACCCTGATCGCGCGCGTGCAGTCGCGCTACGACGCCATGCACGAGCTCGAAGCGCGCTTCACGCAGCGCACGATCAGCGCGCTCTCGCCGAGCGGCGACTTGACGACCGGGCGCGTCGCGCTCGCGAAGCCGGGTCGCATGCGCTGGAGCTACGAGACGCCCGAGCCGAGCCTCGTCGTGAGCGACGGCGCGACCCTCTGGATCTACGACCCCGCGGCGCGCGAGGCGCAGAAGCTGGCCGTGGGCGAGCAGTTCCTCTCCGGCGCCGCGTTTCAGTTCTTGTTAGGGAGCGGTCGCATCGCGGACAGCTTCCGCGTGCGCGCCGATCGTTGTGATCTGCCTCGCGCTCGGCTCACGCTCGAGCCGAAGGCGGATGCGACGTATCAGTCGCTCGAGCTCGAAGTCGACACCGCGTCCGGCGAGGCTCACTCGACTGCTGTGCTCGATTTGTTCGGCAACCGCACCGAGGTCGAGTTCAGCGAGCTGCGCTACGACGGCGGCCTCGATCCTGGCACGTTCCGCTTCACGCCCGAGGCGGGCGTACGCGTGATCGAGCTCGATCCGGCTGCGAGCTGACGGCGTGCGGAAACCGACGCTCTGTCGGAAATCTGTCGATTCGCCCTCGCGCGCGCGCAACCTCGCATCATCGAGAGGCACCCCGGCTGCAGGTCAGCGGCAACTCGCGTGCGAGTCGGCCGCGGATGGCGAGCGAGCCGCCTGCAGCGGGTGGAGGGCGCGGCGGAGGGTGTTCCGGGCGTCCGCCGCGCAGCTCCGACGGTTGACACTGCAGACTCACATTCGTAACTTCGATCGTTGGCGAAAGCGTCGGGAAAACGGGGACTTGAGTCGTGTGTTCGCACTCGAGGAAGGGCGCTACCCGAGCGCCGCTGCACAGTTCCGAAGCACTGGCGCGCTTGGCAGCGAGCGCGATTTCCTAATGGGATCTGACGCGATGATGCAAGCCGCCCCCCAACGCAGCGAATGCTTTCGGCTCGAGGTGCCTGCCCGTGCGGCACATGCCTTGCAGCCGAACGCGTTCGCCGAGCGCGTGTTGCGGGCGGCGTAGCCGGGAGAGGTCGCGATGAGCGAGTTCGACGATTCTGGACGCCGCGGATTTTTGCGCCGTTTCTCATCCGGATCGCCCGCCGGGCCGCGGGATGGCGACGAAGCCGAGCGCGAGCGCGGCACGGCGCGGACGCTGCAAGAGGAAGCCGAGGATCTGCGCGAGGCACTGCGCTTCTTCGGCGGCGACTCGGCCGAGTTCCGGCGCCGTCTCGATCGCATCCTCGCGGAGTACGAGGCGCCGCGGCGCCGCGCGACTCTGTTGCGCGATCAACTCGGCGACGCCGAACGCCAGAACGAGAAACTCGTCTCGACGATGCAGGAAGCGAAGCAGCAGATCGAGCTGCTGAAGGAAGAGGTCGACAAGCTGTGCGCGCCGCCGAACGGCTACGGCGTCTACCTTCGCAGTAACAAGGACGGCACCGCCGAGATCATCGTCGACGGCAAGGCAATGCGCGTCAATGTGCACCCGAACGTCGACACGTCGCACTTCGAGGAAGGCCAGCTGGTCGTACTCAACGAGGCGTTCAACGTCGTCGAGGGCGCGGGCTTCACGCAGCGCGGCGAGATCGCCGCGATCGTCGAGGTGCTCGGCGACGGCCGCGCGGTCGTGCTCGGCCACACCGACGACGAGCGCGTCGTGACGCTCGCTTCGCCGCTGCGCCGCGAACGGCTCAAGGCCGGTGACAACGTGCTCGTCGACACGCGTACGCAATACGCATTCGAGAAGATGCCGAGAAGCGCGGTCGAAGAGGTCGCGCTCGAGGAAGTTCCGGACGTCACCTACTCCCAGATCGGCGGCCTCGGCGAGCAGGTGCAGATCCTGCGCGACGCGATCGAGCTGCCGTATTTGCATCCGGCCGTGTTCGCGGAGCACAAGCTGCACCCGCCGAAGGGCATTCTGCTCTACGGACCGCCCGGTTGCGGTAAGACGCTGATCGCGAAGGCCGTCGCGAACTCGCTCGCCAAGCGCATCGAGGAGAAGACGGGTCGCTCGACCACGGCGTACTTCCTCAACGTGAAGGGCCCGGAACTCCTCAACAAGTACGTGGGCGAGACGGAGCACAAGATTCGCGAGGTCTTCAAGCGCGCGCGTGAGAAGGCGAACGAAGACGTGCCGGTGGTGATCTTCTTCGACGAGATGGATTCGCTGTTCCGCATGCGCGGGTCGGGCATCTCGTCGGACATGGAGGCGACCGTCGTCGCGCAGTTCCTGTCCGAGATCGATGGCGTCGAGTCGCTCAAGAACGTGATCGTGATCGGTGCGAGCAATCGACAGGATCTGATCGATCCCGCCGTATTGCGCCCGGGCCGGCTCGATCTGAAGGTCAAGGTGAACCGCCCTGATAAGTCCGCCGCGTTCGAGATCTTCACGAAATACCTGACGCCCGATCTCCCGCTCCATCCGACGATGCGGGCGCGCTTCGGCGAGGACAACGCCAAGGTCGTCGAGTCGATGCTGCGCGAGACGATCGAGCAGATGTACTCGACCGGCGACGAGAATAAATTCCTCGAAGTCACGTACGCCAAGGGCGAGCGCGAGATCTTCTTCTTCAAGGATTTCTCGAGCGGCGCGATGATCGAGAACATCGTCGCGCGCGCAAAGAAGATGGCCGTGAAGCGCGTGATCGCCGATGGCGAGCGTGGGATCAAGATCGACGATCTGCACCAGGCGGTGCGGGACGAGTTCAAGGAGAACGAGGATCTCCCGAACACGACGAACCCCGACGACTGGGCGCGCATCTCCGGTCGCAAGGGCGAGCGCATCATCAACGTGCGCACGCTCATCACGGGAATCAGCCGGAAGGAACGCTCCATCGAGAACGTCGACTCCGGGCAGTACCTCTAAGCGACGGGCTTCTGCCCGTCACCCGAAGTCGTGGAGCGCCAATGGCGATACCCAAGGTGATGGGCACCGAGATCGAGTTCGGAATTGCGGTCCAGAACGACCGCGATTTCGATCCGATCTCGAGCTGCGTTCTGCTCGTGAACGCGTACCGCGAAGATCGCCTCGCGGACATTCTCTGGGACTACGACCAGGAGAACCCGCTCGCCGACGCGCGCGGCTTTCAGGTGGACGGCGAGAAATACACGCCGAACCAGCAGGAAAACATCGCGCGCAACAAGACGCTCGAGAACGGCGCGCGTTACTACGTCGATCACGCGCATCCCGAGTATTCGTGCCCGGAGGTGACGAACCCGCGCGAGCTCGTGATCCACGAAAAGGCCGGCGAGCGGGTGATCGAGATCTCGCGGCGCGAGGCGACGCAGCTCCTGCCCGCAGGCACACAGCTGCTCGTGCACAAGAACAACAGCGATCACAAGGGTAACAGCTACGGCTCGCACGAGAACTACCTGATGGACCGCCGCACGTCCTTCAAGCAGATCGTCGAGCACCTGATGCCATTCTTCGTGACGCGCCAGATCTACTCCGGCGCGGGCAAGGTCGGCAGCGAGAACCGCGCGCACCCGTGCCAGTACCAGCTCTCTCAGCGCGCGGACTTCTTCGAGACCGAAGTCGCGCTCGATACGATGGTGAAGCGTCCGATCATCAACACGCGCGACGAGCCGCACGCCGATCGCGAGAAGTATCGCCGCCTGCACGTGATCGTCGGCGACTCGAACATGAGCGAGTACACGATCTGGCTGCGCCAGGGCGTGACCGCGATCGTGCTCTCGATGATCGAGGACGGCGCGATCGACCGCGACCTCACGCTGCGCGACCCGGTGCGCTCGATCAAGGAGGTCTCGCACGACACCTCGCTGCGCCGCACGATCGAGACCTCGTCGGGCAGGAAGCTCACCGCGATTCAGCTGCAGCGCGAGTACTGCGAACTCGCGAAGAAGTATCAGGCTGCACGCGAGTTGCCGGAGTGGGCGCCTGGCATCCTCGACGCTTGGGTCGATGTGCTCGACACGCTCGAGCGCGACCCGCTCGCGCTGGCGGACCGCATCGACTGGATCGCGAAGAAGGTGATGATCGAGGCGTTCCTCGAGCGCAAGTCGCTCGACTTCGGATCGGCGCAGGCCCAGATGCTCGATTTGCAGTTTCACGACGTGCGCCCAGAGAAGGGTCTTGCGTATCTGCTCGAGCGCCAAGGCAAGCTGCGCCGGCTCGTCTCCGACCAGGAGATCGTGCGTGCGATCACCGAGCCGCCGGAAGACACGCGCGCGTACTTCCGCGGTCAGTGCCTCAAGCGCTACGGTGAAGCAGTGTTCGGCGTGAACTGGGATTCGATCTCGTTCGGTATCGGCGACGAGCCGATCAAGCGAGTGATGATGTCCGAACCGCTCAGAGGCTCGAAGATCCACGTGCAAGAGCTGCTCGACCGATCGCCGACGGCGGCCGAGCTCGTGCGCAACCTGCGCACGTGAACCCGAGGAGAACGCACATGATCCGCCGCAAGATCACCGCGAACGACGCAGACTTCGCGAGCTTCGGCACCGCGCGCGCCGCCGACCAGCAGCAGAAGACGAAGCAAGGCGGCGGCGAAGGCGAGGGCGCGAGCACTTCGGGGGAGAGCGGGAAGAAGCTCGCCAAGAAGGGCGAAGCGCTCAAGGAAGAGATGGACTCGCTGATGGACGAGATCGACAGCGTCCTCGAAGAGAACGCGGAGGAGTTCGTGAAGAACTACGTCCAGCGAGGCGGCGAGTAATTAGGGCGAGGCGCCACGAGCGGCCGCCGGGGGGCGAGCCGCACGCGGAGTTCGAACGCGGCGGAGGGGGCGTGCAGTTCTGGGACGGCTACAAGGGATCGAGCTTCATCGAGCTCCTCTCACACGATCATCCGCTGCTGCGGCCCGACCTTGGCGGCCTGATTTCGCAGATCGGTGCGGCGCCCTCGGTGCCGCACGGCACGACTTGTCTCGGGCTGCGCTACGCGGATGGCGCGCTGGTCGCGGCCGATCGACTCGCGACGATGGGTTATCAGGTCGCGAGTCGGGAGATCGAGAAGCTCTGGGTCACCGACAACGCATCGGTGATGGCGATTGCAGGCGCAGCGGGCCCGGCCATCGAGATGGCGCGGCTGATCGCGGTGCAGTTCGAGCATCGCGAGAAGATCGAGGGCGAGCCGCTCGAGCTCGAGGGCAAGGCGAACACCTTGTCGCAGATGATCCGCCAGAACCTTCCCGCCGCGATGCAAGGCCTCGCCGTCGTGCCGCTGTTCGCGGGCTTCGACGCGCGCCGCCGCACCGGGCGTGTATGGAAGTACGAAATCACGGGCGGGCGCTACGAAGAACGCGAGTTCGAGAGCATCGGGTCGGGCTCGTTGTTCGCTCGCGAGTCGCTGAAGAAGAGTTTCCGCACCGAGTCGACGCGCGCGGACGCGCTGCTGATGGCGGTCGAAGCGCTGAAGGATGCCGCAGACGAAGACCGCGCGACGGGCGGAGTCGATCTCGAGCGCGGCATCTACCCGCGCGTGAAGACCTGCACGGCGCGCGGCGTCGAGGACGTTTCCGACGACGAGATCGCGCATGCGTATCAGCAAGTGCTCGAGCGTCGCCGCCGCCCGCGCGGCTGAGCGAAGTCAACCCGGCAGGCGATCGGAGATCGGAAAGTATGGCGTTCCCGTTTTACGTGAACCCCGAGCAGATGACCGCGGAGAAGGCGGAGTACGCCCGCAAGGGCATCGCGCGCGGCAAGTCGATCGTGACGCTCGAGTTCGAAGGCGGAGTTCTCATGGTCGCCGAGAACCCGCTCAAGCTGCAGAAGGTCGGCGAGATCTACGATCGCATCGCGTTCGCCGGCGTCGGCAAGTTCAGCGAGTTCGATCGCCTGCGGAAGATGGGCATCCAGTGGGCCGACGTGGAGGGTTTCCGCTTCAGTCGCGACGACGTGCGTGGCAAGGCGATGGCCAACATCTACTCACAGATCCTGGGCGAAGAGTTCACGCGCTCGATCAAGCCGTTCGAGGTCGAGATCGTCGTGGCGGAGGTCGGCGACGAGAACCTCGCTGGCCATGAGAAGAACGCGCTCTACAAGATCGGCTTCGACGGCACGATCCAGGATCAAGAGGGTTTCATCGTGATCGGTGGCAGCGACGACAACCTGCAGAGCCACATGTCGTCGCACTACCGCGCCGG
>JANNKN010000751.1:0-4610 GCA_031396315.1 Deltaproteobacteria bacterium | reverse complement strand
GGCAAGGTCGGCCTGTTCGGCGGAGCCGGCGTCGGCAAGACCGTCGTGCTGCTCGAGCTCATCAACAACATCGCCAAGCAGCACGGCGGCTACTCGGTGTTCGGTGGCGTCGGCGAGCGTACGCGTGAGGGCAACGACCTCTGGCACGAGATGATGGACTCGAAGCTGTCGGACGGGACGACAGTGCTCGACAAGGCCGCGCTCGTGTACGGGCAGATGAACGAGCCGCCGGGCGCGCGCGCCCGCGTCGGCCTCTCCGCACTGACCTGCGCCGAGTACTTCCGTGACGAAGAGGGCAAGGACGTGCTGCTCTTCATCGACAACATCTTCCGCTTCACGCAGGCCGGTTCCGAAGTGTCGGCGCTGCTCGGGCGCATCCCGTCGGCGGTGGGTTATCAGCCGACGCTCTCGACCGACATGGGTGCGCTGCAGGAACGCATCACGTCCACCACCAAGGGCTCGATCACCTCGGTGCAGGCGATCTACGTGCCAGCGGACGACATGACGGATCCGGCGCCGGCCACCGCATTCACGCATCTCGATGCCACGACCGTGCTCTCGCGCGCGATCTCCGAAAAAGGCATTTACCCCGCGGTCGATCCGCTCGATTCGACGAGCCGCATTCTCGACCCGCTGGTGGTCGGGGAGGAGCACTACCGCGTCGCGCGTGGCGTGCAGCAGATGCTGCAGAAGTACAAGGATCTGCAGGACATCATCGCGATCCTAGGCATGGACGAGCTCAGCGAGGACGACCGTCTCACGGTGTCTCGCGCGCGCAAGATCGAGCGCTTCCTGTCGCAGCCGTTCAACGTCGCGGAAGGCTTCACCGGAACGCCCGGCGTCTACGTTCGCCTCGAGGACACGATCCGCAGCTTCAAGGAGATCCTCGAAGGCAAGTGCGACGATCTCCCCGAGCAGGCGTTCTTCCTGGTGGGCACGATCGAGTCGGCCCGCGAGAAGGCCAAGACGCTCGCCTAGCCAAACGAAGCCGAGCGGAGAATTCACTCGATGCCCTTTCAGCTCACGGTCGTGACTCCTGAAGGCGAGGCCTTCGACAAGCAGGTCGAGAGCGTCGTACTGCCCGGAACCGAGGGTGAGTTCGGCGTGCTGGCAGGTCACGAGCCGTTCCTGACCGGCCTCCAGGCCGGCACGCTGAGAATCGACGCGGGTGCCGAGACGCTGTTTGCAGCGGTCGGGCGCGGCTTTGCCGAGATTCACGACGGCAGCGTCAGCGTGCTGGTCAGCAGCTGCGAATTCGCTCACGAAATCGACCGTTCGCGAGCCGAGATCGCGCGCGACCGGGCGCGCGCCCAGCTCGAGGAAATGCGCGGTTCCGCCGAGGGCGAGGCCGCGTACCAGGTGCTGCAGGAAGCCTATTCGCGCGCGGTCGCGCGCGTCACCGCCACGGACAAGTTCAAGCCGTGAAGCGAGCTCGATGCCCGGGCTCGATGCCCGGGCGAAGCTCCTAAGGGAATCCCGGGCGGGACCCGAAAGGCTCCTCGCGATCTTCGCGTGGGGGAGCAGTGCGGGCAGAGGGCGGAAACGCGGCGAACGGCACTGCGCTGGTAGTGGCGCCCGAGACTGGCCTCGCGCGCGCGCTTGGCCGTGTGCTCGAGAGCGCGGGCCTTTCCGTCGTGATCTCGTCGTCCGCCGAAGCCCTTGGCGTCGCGGCGCGCGAGAAGCCGCGCGTCGTGCTGATCGACCTCGATTGGCCGGACGCAGCATTGTCGCTCTGTCGTGGGCTGCGCGAGCAGTTCGGTACGGCGCCGACTCCAATCATTGCGGTCACCTCGAGCGCGCAGTTGCCGGTCGGTGCACGCGCCGCAGGCATTACCGATTTCGTCACCAAGCCCGTCGATCGCGAAGTCCTCGCAACGCGCGTCTTGTTCCACCTCGAGACGCCGCTCGCGTCGAGTGCTTCGGACGAGGTCCATCGCCGACTGCGCCGCCTCGAGACCGCACAAGCGCTCGCCGGCATGGGCTATTGGGAATGGGACGCGGAGACGAACGAAGTTCGGCTCGGCCCCGGCACGGCCGCCGTGCTGCAGCTTCGCGATCCGCTCCCGACGCACCTCGTCGACATGATCGAAGCCTGCGTTCACCCCGACGATCGCGAGCGCTTCGTCGCGGGCCTGCAGGACGCAGTCGCGGGCGAGCGCATCCCCGACGGCCTGCTCTCGCGCCATCGCGATCCCGACGACGGGCGCTTCTTCAAGCACTTCGTGTCGGTGACTCGCTCGGGCGGGAGCGAAGCGCCGCTCGTCACCGTCACCGTGCGCGATGTGACGCACGAGCGCCGCGCCGAAGAGAGCGCCCGGCGCATCGCGTTCTACGACGCGCTGACGGGCCTCCCGAATCGTCGGCTCTTCGAGCGCCGTCTTTCGAGCGCGCTCAATCGGCCCGGCAGTCAGCCCGAATCGGTCGCGTTGTTATTCCTCGATCTCGACGGCTTCAAGCAGGTGAACGACCGGCTCGGCCACACCGCCGGCGACGAGCTGTTGCGAATCGTCGGCCAGCGCCTGCTCGACTCCGTGCGCGGCGTCGACGAGGTGAGCCGTCTCGCGACGCCGCAGGGCAGCGTCTCGCGCTTCGGAGGCGACGAGTTCGCGGTGCTGCTCACGGGCCTGCGCGAGCCCGAGGACGCAGCGGAATGCGCGCGGCGCATCCATTTGACGCTGAGCGAGCCGATGGAGCTGGCCGGCGCCGAAGCCCGCGTCGGCGTCAGTGTTGGCATCGCTCTCCACCCCCGCGACGGCGAAACCGCGACCGCCCTGCTCAACGCAGCAGACGCCGCGATGTATGCCGCAAAGTCCGACCGCAATGCGGTCTACTGCTTCTATCGCGCCGATCTCCACGCCGCCGCAACGCGCGGCCGTCTGATCGCCGAGCAGCTCGCTGGCGCAGAGGAGCGCGGCGAGCTGTCGATCGCGTGGCAGCCGAAGTTCGATCTCGTGAGCGGGCACATCACGGGTGCGGAGGCGCTGCTGCGCTGGAACAACCCGCTGCTCGGGCCGGTTCATCCGAGCGAGTTCGTGCCGATCGCCGAAGAGACCTCGCTCATTCTCCGGATCGGGCGCTGGGTGCTCGAGGCGGCGTGCCTCGAAGCGGTCACCTGGAACCACGAGCTGATCAACCCACCGACGGTTGCGGTGAACGTCTCTCGCGTGCAGCTCGTGGCCGGCGATCTCGAGCGCGTCGTCTACGCCGCCTTGATGCGCAGCTCGCTCGATCCGCGACGGCTCGAGCTCGAAATCACCGAGAGCCTGATGATCGAGGGCGAAAACGCGCTCGCGCCGCTGCGCGATCTCGGCGCGATCGGCCTCACGCTCGCCCTCGACGACTTCGGCAGCGGCTATTCGACGCTCGCGTCGCTGGTCCGCTTCCCGGTGAACACGCTGAAGCTCGATCGCGCGCTGATCCGCGACATCGACTCGAACCCCGATGCGGCGCGAGTCGTGCGCGCCGTGATCCGCATGGCTCACGAGCTCGGCCGGCGCGTCGTCGCCGAGGGCGTCGACAACTACGGCGCGCTGCGGCTGCTACGCGAAGCCGAGTGCGACGAGGCACAAGGCTTCCTGCTCGCGAAGCCGATGCCGGCCGACGAGTTCCGTGCGCTGCTCGCGTCGTGGCGCCCGAACGAGGCGCTCGCCCACTGGCGCTAGCGGGCTCGCGGGTCTCAGCTCTTGACCGGCGTTGCCTTCAGCTTCGCGCGGCCTTCCTCGACGACCACGCGGAACTTCACCGTCGTGGCGCCGAACTTCGCGCGAATCGCATCCTCTTGCTGGCGTAACAACGCGGCGAACTTGTCGCGCGTGATGCCCGCTGCGCCCTGCCCCGTCGCGCCCCGCGCGCCGAGGTACTCCTCGAATAGCGCGTCCTCACCGCCAGCAGCGCGTGCGGGTGTGGGGGCATCGGCGCGGGGAAGCTTCTTCTTCGCCGCGCGCTCTTCCTCGTGCAGCTTGGCCTGAAAGAGGTGCCGCTCATACGTGCCCTCGTCGATCTTTCGGCACGTCTCGTCCCAGAGCCGCTTGTGCGTGAAGTAGCGCGCGCGCAGGTTGTTGAAGAGAAAGCGCAGCGCGGTGTTCCGGATCGGCGCATTCGCATAATGAGCGACGATCTTGTTGACTTCGCCGCGCAAGAGCTGCGGATCGCGCTTGCGAGCGCCGAGGAAGTACTGCTCGTACTCCATACGAAGCTGCTTCAGCTTCGCATCGAGCATTTGCAGATCCTGTTCGGTGTCGGCGCCGAGTTCGGCCATGCCCGTCTGATCGGCCTCTGTCCGCGCGCGCTTGATGCGGCGCGAATCTGCGCGAGTTGCCGATAGAATGCGCGCCGATGGAACGCCTCGTGCTCGAAGCTGCGGCGCTGCTGGATCCGGAGGCGCGCACGGAAAGCGCGGGCGTGCTCGTGATCGAGAACGGGCGGATTGCCGCGCGCGTTGCGCCAGGTTCGCCCGCGCCAGAAGGCGCGCGCGGAATCCCGCTGGCCGGCCTCGCCCTGGCGCCCGGCTTCATCGACCTGCACTACCACGGGGCGCTGATCTTCACGGCGCCCGAGGATGCCGGTCGTGCGCTGCGCGTGGCCGGCGAGGCGCTGCTTCGGACGGGCGT
>JANNKN010000432.1:0-11939 GCA_031396315.1 Deltaproteobacteria bacterium | reverse complement strand
CGTTCGTACGCACCGGGGTCAGACCCCGGGTGCGTACGAGGCGATCTCTCCGCGATCGCACTCCCCGAGCCCGTGCTCGCGGAGTGGGTCACGCTCTGGCGCCGCATCGCGCAGCTCGCGCAGCCCGCGGGCGCGGCGGTGCCGAGCGACCGCGTCATCTCGGCGCCGGGCGTCGCGGTGCTGCGCGCTCACGCGTTGCTTCACGGGCGCGGCGAAGCGGCGCGCGCGGATCTGCGGGCCGCGCGCTTCATGCTCGCCGCGCGCGTGCCCGAAGCGCTGCTGCGCGCCGCGGAGCAGCTCGCTGAGCGCGCGGCAGCGGGGGAGCTCGCGCCGCCGTCCAGCACGCCGCGCGCGGGCCGTGCGTTGCCCGGGGACGCCGGCGCGCGCCCACGCAGCCCGCAGGCAGACGCGCGCGAAGCCGAGCGCAGTGCGCTGCTGTCCCCAACCACTCCGCAGCGTCACCGGCCCGAGCCCACGGACGTCTCGCAGCTAGTGCGCGCGCTGAGCGGCCGCGTCGATCGCGCGAAGGCGGAGCGCGCGCCCGATCCCGGCGGCTCGCCGCGCAAGCGCGCGCGTCTACGCAGCTTCGCGGACGCTGCGGATGCAGACGCCGTCGAGCTCGCGCTGTTCGCGGAGGCGAGCTGGCCCGGCGGTCCGGCCGTGCTGCTCCGCGAGCGCCGCAGCGTGGGCGGCGCACTCGTGATCCTGCGCGACGTCTCCGCCTCGATGGAGGGCGCACGCACGCGGCTCGCGGCCGACGTCGTCGCGGGCCTCGTGCGCGCCGCGGCGAAGCGGCGCATGCGCGTCGCCTACGTCGAGTTCCACCACGACGCGGAGCCGTTCCTCGTGGACGGCGCGTTCTTCCATCGCGGCTACCGCGCGCTGCTCGTGCGCGCGCGGCTCGCGCGTGCCGAGGGCCGCACGAGCTACGCGGCCCCGCTGCGCTCCGCGCTCGAGGGCCTGCGCGAGCTGAAGCAGCGCGGCGGCCACGTCGTGCTGCTCACGGATGGCGAGCCGGTTGTTGGGGATCCGCGCGTCGCGAGCGAGCGCGCGCTCGCGGCCGAGCTCGGAGCTCGCCTGCACACCGTGTTTCTCGGATCGGAAGAGACGCCAGCGCTGCTTGCGGAGCTCGCCGAGGAAACGGGCGGGCTTTGCTTCCGCGCCGCGCGGGATCGCGGCCGAGCGCAGCTCGTGCCCGCACGTGCGCCGCGTCACGTCGCGCCGTTGCGCGCGGTGCGATAGAGAACGCGCGCATGTCCGACGCCGCCGCCGCGCGCGAACGCCTCCACGCCCTCGCGGCGCAGCTCGACGCATTCGTCGTCGGGCACGATGAGGCGAAGCGCGCGCTCCTGCTCGCGCTGCTCTGCCGGGAGCACATCTATCTCGAAGGCCCGCCGGGCGCTGCGAAGACGCGCATGGCGGAGGTTGCCGCGCGCGCAGGCGGGCTGCGCTTCTTCTTCTATCAGCTGCACCGCGACACGCGACTCGCCGAGTTGGTCGGTGATGTCGTGCTCGAGCGCGAGCCGCTCGCCGGCGGCGGTGAGCGCATCGCGCAGCGCACGTTGCCCGGCGGCATCGCCACGGCCGAAGTGTGCGTGCTCGACGACATCTCGCGGGCGCCGGGTGAGGCGCTGAACGTGTTGTTACGGCTGCTGCAGGAGCGCAAGCTCGGCGACGAGCCGATCCCGCTGCTGACTGCGATCGCGACCAGCAACCCGCAGCGCGACGAGTACTACAACGAGCCGCTCGACCCCGCGAACCTCGATCGCTTCGCACTGCAGCTGCGCGTGCCCGGCCTGCTTGGCGCCGAAGATCTCGCGCCCGCTCGCGAGCTGATCGAACGCGCAGCGGCGGGTTTGCTCGCGGACGATGCGCACGCGAGCGCCGTTTGCGATCGGGCGTCGCTCGATGCCGCGTACGCGGCGCTGGCGCGAGTCGCGGTTCCGCAGCGCGTCCGCGAGGCGCTGCTCGAGGCGCTGCGCATCCTGCGGGCCGAGTACGGCTGCGACGAGTCGAACTCGCTGCTCAGCGATCGCACGTTCTTGGTGAAAGCGGTGAAGCTGCTGCGAGGCCACGCCTGGCTCGCGGGCCGCGAAGCCGTCGCGAGCGACGACCTCGCCGTGCTGCGCTGGATGACGACCTTCCGCGTACCGGAAGAAGCCCACGAGAAGATCGACGAGGTGATCGCGCGCGTCGCCTGAGCGGGTGTACGCTGCGCGCCTTCGAGACGCGAGAGGAGTCGCTGCGTGAAGATTCGGCTGACGCTCAACGGCGAGGCGCAGGAAGCGGACGTCGCGCCGCGCACGCTGCTGGTGCACTTCCTGCGCGAGGACGCCGGGCTCACCGGCACCCACATCGGCTGCGAGACGTCGCTATGCGGCGCTTGCACCGTGCACGTCGACGGCAAGGCCGTGAAGAGCTGCACGATGTTCGCGGTGCAGGCCGACGGCTCCGACGTGCGCACGATCGAGGGCATGGGCGAAGCCGATGCACTGCATCCCGTGCAGAAGGGCTTTTGGGAAGAGCACGGCCTCCAGTGCGGCTACTGCACGCCGGGAATGATCATGGCGACCTCCGCGCTGCTCGCCGAGAACGCGAGCCCGACGGATGCGCAGATCCGCCACGCGCTCGAAGGCAACATCTGCCGCTGCACCGGTTACCAGCAGATCGTGAACGCGGTCCAGCACGCGGCGCGCATCCTCCGGGAAGGGAAGTAAGCATGGCGCTCAAGCCTGTGATGGTCGGCGAGCGCATCAAGCGCCGCGAGGATCCGCGCCTGATTCGCGGCATGGCCACCTATACGGACGACGTGAAGCTGCACGGCCTCTTGCACGCGGCGTTCGTGCGCAGCGATCACGCCGCGGGCCGCATCGTGAAGATCGACGCGACCCGCGCGAAGGCGCATCCCGGCGTCGTCGCGGTGTTCAGCTTCGATGATTTGCGCGGGCAAGTCGGCGCGTCGCCGTGCACCGCGATTCTGCCGGGCATGAAGCACGTGCCGCACCCGCTGCTCGCGGATGGCGAGGTGCGCTACGCGGGGCAGCCGGTCGCGGTCGTGATCGCGAAGGACAAGTACGTCGCGCGCGATGCGGCGCTCGACGTCGAAGTCGAGATCGATTCGCGCCAGGCGGTGGTCGATGTCGAGGCCGCGCTCCAGGCGGGCGCGCCACTCGTCTATGAGCAGCTGGGTACGAACCTCGCAGTGCATCTGCCGATCGCACATCCCGAGACCGAGCGCCTGTTCGCAGAGGCGCATGGCACGGTGTCATTACGGCTCGTGAATCAGCGCGTCGCGCCCGTCCCGATGGAAGGCCGCGCGGTCGTCGCGCACTGGGAGGATGGCCCGCAACAACTCACGGTCTGGACGTCGACGCAGACCCCGCACGGCTGCAAACAGCAGATCGCGATCTGCCTCGGCATTCCCGAGCTGCGCATTCGCGTGATCGCGCCCGAAGTCGGCGGCGGCTTCGGACAGAAGATTCCCACCTACGGCGAAGAGTGCCTGTTGCCGTGGATCTCCAAGAAGCTGAGGCGCCCGGTGAAGTGGGCGGAGACTCGTACCGAGAATCTCGCGGCCTCCGCACACGGACGCGGACACGTCAGCCAGGTCGAAGCCGCCTACGACAAGGACGGCAAGATTCTCGCGCTGCGCGGCCAGACGATCGCGGAGCTCGGCGCGTACGCGTCGATGCTCGGGCCGGCGATCCCGACGTTCACGCACTTGCTCGCCGCGGGTCCGTATACGATTCAGGCCGTCTCGTGGGACATCAAAGTCGTCTACACCCACACGATGGCGACGGACGCGTATCGCGGCGCGGGCAGGCCGGAGGCGGCGTACAACATCGAGCGCGCGATGGATGCGGTCGCCGCGAAGCTCGGCCTCGATCGCGTCGAGATCCGCAAGCGCAACCTGATTCCGGTGGGTTCGTTCCCGTATCAGGCGCCGACCGGCGCGATCTACGATTCGGGTAATTATCAGGCGTGCCTCGAAAAAGGGCTCGCGAAGTTCGACTATGCGGGCGCCGTAGTTGCGCGCGATCGCGCGCGCGCCGAGGGCAAGCTCGCGGGCATCGGCATCGCGACCTTCACGGAGATCTGCGGGCTCGGGCCGTCCACCGGCACCGCGCCGCCCGCGCGCGCCGGCACTTGGGAGAGCGCGGAGCTGCGCGTCGAGCCGACGGGCGCAGTCACCGTAATGACTGGCGCGTCGCCCCACGGACAGGGCCAGGAGACCGCCTTCGCGCAGATGGTCGGAGACGCGTTCGGTATCGACATCGACAATGTCAACGTCGTGCATGGTGACACCGATCGCGTCACGCACGGCGTCGGCACCTTCGGCAGCCGTGGCCTCGTGGTCGGCGGCACTGCAGTCCACATGGCGGCACAGAAAGTGCTCGCGAAGGCCAAGCGCATCGCCGCGCACTTGCTCGACACCACGGAGGAGCGCGTGAACGTCGAGAGCGGCGTGTTCAGCGTCGTCGGTGGCGCGCGCAAGCTCACGTTCGCGGACGTCGCGAGCGCGGCGCATACCTGGGGCGTCGCGATTCCTGGCGAAGAGCCGGGCCTCGAAGCCGTGGCACGCTTCGAGCCCACCGGCACGACGTTCCCGTTCGGCGTGCACTTCTGCACGGTCTCCATCGACAAGGAGACGGGGCAGCTCGCGCTCGAGCGCTTCGTGTGCGTGGACGACGTCGGCAACATCATCAACCCGCTGCTCGCGGACGGGCAGCGGCTCGGCGGCATCATTCAGGGCCTCGGCCAGGCGATGTGCGAAGAAGTCCGGTACGACGAGAGCGGCCAGCTGATGACCGCGACGTTCATGGACTACGCGATGCCGCGCGCCGCGATGTTTCCGCGCATCGAGATGGACTCGACCTGCACGCCGAGCCCGCTGAACCCGCTCGGCGCGAAGGGCATCGGCGAGCTCGGCACGATCGGCTCGACGCCCTGCATCGTGTCGGCAGTGATCGACGCGCTCTCGCCGCTGGGCATTACGCACGTGGATATGCCGCTCAAGAGCGAGAAGCTGTGGCGTCTGATCCAAGGAGCAGCCCGATGATTCCCGCCGAGTTCGATTACGCCGCGCCGCGCTCGCTCGACGAAGCCGTGCGCCTGTTATCAGGCACCGAGGGCGCGAAGGTGCTCGGCGGCGGCATGAGCTTGATCCCGGCGCTGAAGCACCGGCTCTCGGCAGCGCCGCTGCTCGTGGATCTCGGGCGAATCGCCGGCCTCGACCAGATCGCGCTCTCGGGCGGCCGCATCCGCATCGGCGGCCGCGCGACGCACGCCGCCGTGATGACGCACCCCGCGCTCGCGAGCATGCACGCGTTCGCGGAGGCCGGCGAGCTGCTCGCGGATCCGCAGGTGCGCAATCGCGGCACGCTCGGCGGCTCGCTCGTACACGCGGATCCGGCGGCGGACTGGCCCGCCGTGTTTCTCGCGCTCGGCGGCGAGGCGACGCTCGTCTCGGCGAAAGGCACGCGCAACGTGGCTGCCGACGACTTCTTCGAGAGCCTAATGACCAGCGCCGTGCAGGAAGGCGAGATTCTCTCCGAAGTGAGCTTCCCCGCGCCGACCCCGAGAACGGGCACGGCCTACTCGAAGCTGCGCCAGCTCGCATCGGGCTTCGCGATCGTCGGCGTCGCGGTCTGGGTGCGCGCCGAGCGCACCGGCGTAATCGACGACGTGCGCGTCGGCGTCACCGGCGTGAACTCGGTGCCCTTCCGCGCGCGCTCGCTCGAAGATCGGCTGCGCGGCAAGGCCGTCAGCGGCCCCGCGCTGCGAGCCTTCTGTGCCGAGATCGCCGAGGCCGATCCGATGAGCGACCTGCACGCGTCGGCGGAGTATCGCCGCCACCTGTTGGGTGTGTTCGCCGCGCGCACGATCGAGCGCGCGATCGCGCGCGCACAGCAAGCATGAGACCACGCGAGGCGGCCGATCGCACTCCGCCCCGCGTGCGCAGAGGAGAAGCGATGACCGCCGCCGCGCTGGATTTTCTCGATCCCGAGACCTCAGGCAAGCCCTACGAAGCCTACGCGCGCCTGCGCGAGGAGGCGCCCGTCTACCGCGATCCGCGCACGGGCTTCTACCTGATCACCCGTTACGACGACGTGCGCGCGGTGCTGCTCGACACCGAGAACTTCAGCAGCCAGCGCTGGCAGACCGACGCGAAGAACCAGGTGTTCCCGGCGCGCCAGCAGCGCATGCGCGCGCTCTATCAGACCAAGGGCTGGCTGCCCGCCCCGACGCTCGCGGGCTACGACGACCCGCGCCACCGCGAGATCCGCGAGGTGTTCACGAAGGCGTTTCGCGCCGGGCGCATCAAGCAGCTCGATCCCTTCGTGGAGGCGACGGCGCGCGAGCTCGTCGCCGAGCTCGCGCCCGCGGGAGGCTGCGACCTGGTGCGCGCCCTCGCGGTGCCACTCCCGCTGATCGTGATCGGGCAGCAGATGGGAGCGCCGCGCGAGGACATCTGGCGCATCAAGGCGTGGACCGACGCGTGGATTCAGCGCCTCGGCATGATGCAGACGGAGGAGGAGGAGGCGTGGAGCGTCGAGCAGGAGATCGAGGCCCAGCACTACTTTCAGCGCATCTACGAGCGCCTGCGCAAGCAGCCCGACGACACCGTGCTGTCCGACCTCGTGAACACGCCGATGGGCGACCGCCCACTGAACGACAACGAGCTGCACGCGCACATGATGGCCGACACCTTCGTCGGCGGGAGCGAGACGACGACCAACGCGATCTCGGGCGGCGTGTGGCTGCTGTGCCAGTTCCCCGAGCAGTACGCGAAGCTGGACGCCGACCCTGAGAAGTATCTACGCCCCTTCGTCGAGGAGGTGTTACGGCTCGAGTCGCCGGTGCAGGGTCTGTTCCGCGTCGCCACGCGGGACATCGAGCTGCACGGCGTCACGATTCCCAAGGGCGCGACCGTGAACGCGCGCTACGCCGCAGCGAATCGCGACCCGCGCCACTTCGAGAACCCGGACGCACTCGACCTCGAGCGCAAGAACGCGGCAACGCACCTCGCGTTCGGCACCGGCTTGCACCACTGCCTCGGCGCACCGCTCGCGCGCCGCGAGCTGCACTGGGCGTTCGCCGCGTTGCTCGAGTGGGTGACCGACATCCGCCTCGCACCCGGCGAGAACGACTTTGCGATCGCGCCGAACTACTGCCTGCGCGCCCTGAAGCGCCTGCACATCGCGTTCGAGCCGCGCTGACGCTCAGCGCACCTCCCAGGTGATCTGCAGGGACACGAGACGCGGCGGCGCGATCGCTCCGGTCAGGTCGCCCGTCTTCGCGAGCGGCTTGTTGAAGCGCCTTCTGGTCCTCGTTGTAGTTGCTACGGCGATCTCGTCTTCTGCGAGCGCGGCGCCGCACAACGCAGATGCGCTCCGAGCCGAGGCGCAGGCTCGGGTCGCCGCGAATGCGCGGCCCTGGGCAGTCTGCGCCGTCAGGCGCGCTGCGCAGCCTCGGCCCGGCGCGCGTGGCGGCGCTGCAGCCGCTCGAGCAGCCGCCGGTGACGGCTCTCGGAGATCGGGTAGTTCCACATCAGCGCGAATGCGCAGACGTAGAAGACGATCGGCAGGAAGACGAACACGACGCGCAGCGCCAGGACCTGGCTCGGACCGTTCTCGCCCGCCGCGCGAAAGTCGAAGAGCGCGAGCAGGTTGAGCGACACGCCGGCTGCGAACGCGAGAACGAGCTTGTTCGCGAGCGACCAGACGGAGAAGAACAGCCCGGTGCGGTCCTCGCCGCTGAGTAGGCGATCGAGGTCCACCACGTCGGCCTTCATCGCGGCGGGAAGCGCCGAGAAGCTGCCGATGCCGATGCCCAGCACGAAGAAGACGATCATCATCCAGTAGAGATCGCCGGGGCCGAGCCACCAGTAACCCGGCTGCGCGACGAGCACCGTGACCATTCCGAGCAGCCACGCGTTCAGCTTGCCGATTCGGCGCGCGACCACGCTCCAGAACCCCACGCCGATCAGATTGGCGGCGTAGAACACGAGCAGCACGACGTTGCTCGCGACGTTCGCCTTCAGCACGTGGATCACGAACAGGATGTAGAGCGGGCCGCCGACCGCCGGGCCGAGTGCCGCGATCGTGAAGCCCAGCATGAGTCGCTTGAAGGGGCCATTGCTCCACATCACGCGCAGGCCTTCGCGGAGGGTGATGCGACGCGTCTCCACGGGTGCGCCCTCGGGCAGGCCCATGAGCCAGCCCACGGCGATGACGAGGATGCAGGACGCGACGACCGCGACGATGCGGAGCGACTCCGCCATTGCGTAGCCGTAGCCCGTGATCCAGCCGGACAAGAGCGGCAGCAGGATGGCGACGAGCGTGCCTACGACGCCGAGGGCCGTGCGCGCGCTCGCGACGCGGGTGCGCTCGTGGTAGCTCGCGGAAAGCTCGGCACCCCAGGCGTAATATGGAATGCCGATGAACGTCCAACCGAGCCAGAGCATCACCAACCAGAAGCCGAAGTAGCGGCTCGTCACCGGCGGGCTCGGAACGAACAGCATCCACACCGACGCGAGCAGCAGCGGGGCGCCGAGCAGGATCCACGGCTTCCGGCGCCCGAGACGCGTCCGCGTGCGGTCGCTGAGCTGTCCCACGATCGGATCCGTGATCACGTCGCTGATCCGCGCGAGCATTAGGATCGTGCCGACCGACGCGAGCGAGAGCCCGAGGTCGCGGCTGTAGAACGGAGCGATGAACAGCGCCATTGGCATCGCGGCCATCGCCAGCGGCGTCTCGGTCAGCGCGTAGCGGAAGAGCTGCCCGTTCGAGAGCGCCGCTTGCGGCGGCGGCTCAGCCGGTCGCATCGACACCCATGCGGCGGAAGAGCGGATTCGCCGGCGAGCGCGGCTTCGCTGGGGCGAGCTCCGGGTGAGCGACGGCAGCGCCGTGCGGGAACTGGTGATCGATTTGCCAATCGAGCTTGTAGACCCGACGGGCGATCTTCCAGGTCGACTCGCGGCGCTCCCACACGTCGAAGTAGCGGCCGCCGAACACGTTGGTCTTGCCGTCGTGGCTCCGCCCGCCGGCGATTCCATAAACCTCCACGAAAGCGCGCCGATCGTCCACCAGCTCGATCTGCGGCGCCGCGCAGAGGTGGAAGGTCGTCTCGCCCTCCGCTTCGATCTGCATGAGCAGAGGCTTGTAGTCCTTCCAAGTGCCCACGAAGAAGCCGAAGTCCACGTGGGCGTCGTCGTAGAAAACCTCGTCCATGAGTGAGCCGTCGAGCCACTCTTGTCCCCGCCCGTAGCGGGTGATCTGCTGGAGGATCTCGTCTTTCGACTTGAGTCGCTCCACCTCCGCGTGAAGCGCTCGAATCTCCGCCATCATGTCGTCCATTGGATTCTCTCCGTCGCTGTGGTGCGGCGCATGGAATCCCAAGTGCGCGGCGAAGGCCACGCCGCAGCGGAGGCAGCATGCACGTCCTCGAGCGCTTCGGAATTGCGGGACAAGTCGCCGTGGTGACCGGCGCGGGGCGCGGCATCGGCGAGGGCATCGCCCTCGGGCTCGCGCAGGCGGGCGCAGACGTGGTGCTGGCGGCGCGCCGCACGGCCGAGATCGAGGCGGTCGCCGAGAAGGTACGAAAGCTCGGCCGCCGCGCGCTCGCGGTCACCACGGACGTGATGCAGATCGACCAGATCCAGGCCCTCGCCCGCACGGCCTTCGAGCGCATGGGCCGGCTCGACATCTGGGTGAGCAACGCCGGCGGCGCGGACGATCGCGTGCCGCGCACCTTCCTCGAAATGCCCGAGCGGCAATGGGACTTTCAGCTCGATTTGAACTTGAAGGCGGTGTGGACGGGCGCGCAAGCGGCCGCGCGCATCATGAAGGACCACGGCGGCGGCAAGATCATCCACATCTCGTCGTCGGCGGCCGGCAACGCGGCGCCCAACAACGGACCCTATGCCGTCGCCAAGAGCGGCGTGAACAACCTCACGCAGACCCTCGCAGTGGAGCTCGCGCCATTCGCCATCCGCGTGAACGGCGTTTCGCCCGGGCCGATCCCGACCGAGGTGTTCCTCGAGTTCACCAAGATCCCGCCCGAGGAGATCCCGCAGCTAGGCAAGCGCTTCGGCATCCCGCTCGGCCGCGTCGGCACACCGGAGGACATCGCACCGGCGGTCGTCTTCCTCGCTTCCGACGCCTCGGCGTGGATGACGGGTCAGACGATCGTCATCCGCGGCGGCCCCTAGCGCGGCGCATTCCCGGTCGTGCGGAACACCTCCGTCGCCGCGATCTCCGCGGCGACGATGCTCTGCGCCGACGGGCGCGCGATCGCGCGCCCGTACCAGGCGGCGAACATCGGCCAGCGGTCGGCGTCGAGCGGCGCGCCGGCGAGGTCGAGCAGGCGCACCGGGGAAAGCAGCGCGACGTCCGCGATCCCAAAGGTATCCCCTAATAGGTATCCCTGCGGTGGGGAGACCCTCTCCAGGTAGTCGAAGGCGCCGGGAAACGTTTCATCCACGAAGCGCGCGACCTCGCCTAGGTCCACCGGTTTGCCGGTGCGCACTGGCAGGATCACGTGCATCCAGAACACGCGCGCACATGCGGCCACGAGCAGCGTGTCGCCGTATTCCTCCAGAAAGAGTGCGCGTGCGCGCGCGCGCGGCTCGCTGGGGTAGAGGGCGGGCAGCGGCTGGACGCGCTCCAGGTAATCGCAGATCACCGACGAGTCGGCGATGTAGCTCCCATCGCTCTCTTCGAGGATCGGCACGCGGCCGAGCGGGTTCAGCGCGAGCAAGCGCGGCGTCTTCGCGAGCGGGTCGAGCTCGCGGTGCTCGAACGCGATGCCCTTCTCGTGCAGGAAGATCCACACCTTGCGCACGAAGGGCGACGTCGCAGGCCCGTGCAACTTGCGCAACCTCAGCCTCCCAGCCCGCTCTGGCGCGGATCGAGGGCGTACGGCGCGTGCTCCTCGACGTGGCAGTCGAGGCTCTGGAACAGCCATGCGCCGCGCACCCGCACGTAGCGCTCGCGATACCAGCCGATGATGCGCAGATATTGGAGCGAGCCGTCGGGCTGTTTCGCGGTGTAGAGCATGATCAAGCGCCAGTGGCCCGCGGCGACGTCGCCTTCCACGTCGATGATCGGATTGATCGCGTGATGGGCGGAGTTGCGGATGCGCCCGGTGCGGCCGACGGCCCCGAGCATCGCCTGGATCGCGCCGCGGCCCACGGCCCGGCCCATGTTCGTGGCTTCCCAGGTCGCGTCGTCGGCGAACAGCGTGCCGAGCGTCTCCGGGTTGTGGTCGTCGTCGCACGCCGCGCAGTAGCGCGCCTTCAGCTTGCGGATCGCCTCGACGTCCTCGAGAACGGCGAGTCGCTGGTCGAGGGTGGCTTGCATGGTCTCTCGCGGGTGGTGGAGTTGTTATGGCGGGGTCAGATCTCGCGGCCCGCACGGTTTCCCTGCGCGATGGCGGCGGGCAGCAGCTCTGGCTGCAGCGCGTCGCCGACGACGTACCGCGCGATGCCGAGCTCCGCGATTCCGTCGGCGATCTCGCGGTTCGGCCGGTTCAGCGTCACGAGCACGACGAGATCGGCGTCGATCGCCTGCACGCCGCCGCGGTCGAGGGAGCCGACGAGCGTGCGCGTCGGCTCGATCGCCTCCAGCCACGCGCGCGTGAGCAGCGTAAAGCGCCCGCTCGCGCGCAGGCGTTCGAGCGCCGGCTGCGCGACGAGAGCAGATTCCATGCGCGGCGCGAAGCGTTCATGGCTCGTTGCGAACACGACGGTGACGCCGTGCAGAGCGAGATACTCCGCGGCGCCGATCGCCTCGTAGGCGCCGACGTCGTCGAACACGAGCGCGCGGGACGCGGCGATCACGTCGCCGCACAGCAGCCGCTGCGTCGAGACGACGTGCGGCAGCTCGGCGCCGTGCGGCGCGAGCTCCGGCCGCAGGCGCTGGCGGCCGTCGAGGCGC
>JANNKN010000410.1:0-7565 GCA_031396315.1 Deltaproteobacteria bacterium | reverse complement strand
CGGGGCCGGCCTGTGCTTGATTTCGCCGCAGCCGCCCCCGGCCCCGCCGCGGCTGCTCGTGCTCGGGCCGCCAAGGTTTGGGGTGGGGGAGGGGCGCGGATCGGCGCGGCTTTGAGCCGCGCCTCCCGCGCGCTTCGCGGGGACGCGCGCTCAGGGGCGGCGCGCGCGCGGCCGAGAGGTTGATATGGCGGGCGCTTATAAAGTGGTGGAGACGAGTGACGTCACGGATGTGGCGCTCGAGCAGATTCTGAATGAATGGACTTCTCAGGGCTGGAAGTTCGAGTCGATGCACTTCGCGATGCGGGAGTCGTCGCGGCGGCCGTCGATGGCGTTTCTGATGTTCGTGAGGGATGACGGCTGAGGCTCTACGCGAACGCCGGCATCACCTCGCCCGCGAGGCGCTCGAGCGCGGCGTCGCGCTCCGCTTCGCTTGCGCCGGGGACTTCGGTGCGAGCGACGATGAGGTCCATGCCGATGCGCTCGCGGTAGCGCGCGAGCTCATCGCGCACGAAGCCCGCGGTGCCGACGATCGCGCGCGCGCTGATCGGCTCGGAAGCAGCGCGCGCGAGGGCGGGCGGCGCGCGCCGCGCGGCGGCGAGCGCGTCGCCTTGCAGCGCTTCGAGCACGCGCTGTGCCTCGCCGTCGTTCGCGGCGGCATAAGCGATGCGCATCACCGGCACGCGCGGCGTGCCTGGCGGCGGCTCACCCGCGCGCTCGGCTTCCCAGAGCGCGTAGTTCTCTTCGAGCGTGGGCAAGCTCTCGAGCGGTGACGCCAAGTACGGAAGCGCGCGCCGTGCCGCCTGCTGGAGGCCCTTCTTCCCGAACGCCGCAACGACGAGCGGTGGATGCGGGCGCTGCACCGGCGCGAGCGCCAGCCGCAATGACTCGCCCGGCTTCGCTGCGAAGTGCGGGCCGGAAAGCGCGACCGGCTGGCCCGACCAAGCGGCGAGCATCGCATCGAGCGATTCGTCGAAGCGATCGCGCTTCACGCTCGTCTCGACGCCGAAGGCCGCGAACACGCTCGCGCGGAAGCCGCGGCCTAGCCCAATCAGGGCGCGCCCGTTCGAGAGTGCGTCGAGGCTCGCGATCTCGGCAGCGAGGCGCAGCGGATGGTGGAGCGGCAATAACAGCGAGGTCGTCGCGAGCCGCACGCGCTTCGTGCGCACGGCGAACGCAGCGAGTGCGGCGAGTGGCGCCGAGGTGGCGCCAGGGTCGAAGTGATGCTCCGGGAGCCACAACGAGTGGAGCCCGAGCGCATCGGCGCGCGCGGCGAGCGCGAACGCGCGCTGCCAACCTTGCGGCGTGCTCGGTGCGCTGAGGGAGAGGCCGAGCCCGAGGATTCCGCTCACTCGGTCTTCTTCTTCGCCTTCTCATCCTCGACGAAGCGAATCGTCGCGCTGACCTCGATCGTGCGGCCCTCGAGCATGCGCTTCACCACCTCGACCGGATCCATCGCCGAGAGCGCCTTGCCGAACTCGCGCGATACGCGGTCGAGGAACTCGGCGCGCGTCTTCTCGCTCTGCGCGACCACGAACTCGATCATTTCGCGCGGCGCGGTCTCACCGAGCGCGCGGCGCAGGGCCTCCTCGGTCATGAAGAAGCCCGTCAGGCCGAGGCTCATCCCGCGCTTCAGCAGGTCCGGCAGGAAGCCGGAGCTGTCGTCGGAGGTGGCGTCCTTGCGTGGGGAAGTGCGCTTGCGCGGTTCGTCGCTGGTCATGGGGGCGAACCTACCACGCACCCGACGTGGGGCGCGCAGGTGCGGCTCGCGGTTCGCCCTGACAAACCGGTTCCGTGCGCCCGGCCCGCGTGATAAAACCGGCCGCATGGCCGACCGGGTCCGCGACATCATGGGGACAAAGCTCGTCACCATCTCGGCGAGTGAACGCCTCTCGACCGTCGACGACATCATGACGCTCGGCCGCGTGCGCCATATCCCGGTCGTGCAGGCGGGCCGCCTGGTTGGCGTCGTCTCGCAACGCGATTTATTGCGGGCATCGCTCTCAGCGCTCTCCGAACACCGCGACGCGGAGCGCCGCGCGTTCCTGAGCGTGGTCGAGATCGCGCGCGTGATGTCGACGCCGCCGATCGTCGTGTCACCCGAAGCCACGATCGAGCAGGCCGCGGCGATCATGGCCGGCAAGCGCATCGGCTGCCTGCCCGTGCTCGAGAACGACGAGCTCGTCGGCATGATCACGGAGACGGACATTCTGCGCTGGGTCGCGCGCGCGGATTGAGTTCGGCCCGCGCCCCTCCCTAAGCGCCTAGCTGAAGCACGACGCCGCGCGCGGAGGCCTCACCCCTACTCGCGTTCGTGGTCTGCTTTCCCGAACGCCTTCGTTTCCGTTGACTCTACCCGCGGGGCGCGCTTACAGTGGCCGCCCGTTCGGTCGCTGGCTGCCGTGGCGTGGCGCTCGGAGACAACATGATTCAGTCGATCCTGATCGCGACGGACGGCTCCGAAGCTGCCCATGCGGCCGAGCGCTACGGGGTCGGACTAGCGGCGCGGCTGAAGGCGCGCGTCGTGGCGCTGTCGGTAATCGAAGAGCGCGTGGCATTAGGGTTGCGCGCGGATGGGCTCGGGGTCGCGCCCGGTCCGGTCACGGCCGCCGAGAGTTTCCTCAAAGCACGCGCTGAGGGCGCGGTGAAAAGGATCGCAGACGCCGCGCGCGCGAAAGAGTGCGAATGCAGCGTCGAGGCGTCGCGCGGTTTTGCGGACGATCGCATCGTCGAGCGCGGGCAGGCCACGCAGCTCATCGTGCTGGGCCGAGACGGCGATCATGCCCAGGGCCGCACCGTGCTGATCGGCTCGACGGTCGACGGCGTGCTGCGCAAGACCGGTAAGAGCACGCTCGTCGTACCGGCCGGCGCCGAGCTCGGCGGCCCAATCGTGCTGGCGTTCGACGGCTCGCCCGGCTCTCGCGTCGCGGCGCGGCTCGCAGTCGATCTCGCGCAGCGCTTAGGTCAAGCGATCCACGTGTTCGTCGATTCGAAGGACAAGGGCCGTGCGGCGGCGCGCTTCGACGAGGTGCGGCGGCTGCTCGGCGGCTCCCAGGTTCCCGTGCGCGAATCGAACTCGACGCTCGGCCGGCCCGACGTGAAGGTGGTCGATACGGCACGCTCGGCGCGCGCGGGCCTGATCGTGATGGGCGCCTACGGGCGCAACCGCATCAGCGAGTACTTCGTCGGCAGCAACGCAGCCGCCGTGGTTCGCACCTCGCCGGTCGCGGTGCTGCTGGCGCGATGAACGCGACGTGGAGCTGACGCTCGCGGAGCTGGCGGCGCGGCTCGGCGGCCGCGAGCTCGACGGCGATGCGAGCGTGCGGCTCCGCGGTGTGGCGACGCTCGCGGAGGGCGGCGCGCGCGACCTCGGCTTCGTGCGCGCCGAGGGCTTCGCCGCGCAGCTGGCGAGCTCGCGCATCGGCGCCGTAATCGCACCGCCAGGCGTCGACGTGGGCGGCCGCCCGACGCTGCGTTCGCCCGCGCCGAGCCTCGACTTCGCGCGTGCCGCGGCCCTGCTCGCGCCGCCTTCACGCCCCGCGGCCGGCGTGCACGCGCGCGCGTTCGTCGACGCGAGCGCACGGCTCGACGCGAGCGCGTCGATCGCGCCGCTCGCCTGTGTGGGCGCGCGCACGCGTGTGGGCGCGCGCAGCATCGTGCATGCGAACGCGGTGCTCGGCGACGACGCTGTGATCGGCGCGGACTGCGAGCTCCACGCCGGCGCGATCGTGGGCGCGCGCTGTGTGTTAGGGGATCGCGTGATCCTTCAGCCCGGCTGCGTGATCGGCGGCGACGGCTTCGGCTACGAGCTCGACGAGCAGGGCGCGCACGAGAAGGTTCCGCAGCTCGGCAACGTCGTGCTCGAGGACGACGTCGAGGTCGGCGCGAACTCGACCATCGACCGCGCGCGGCTCGGCACGACGCGCATCGGCCGCGGCACGAAGATCGACAACCTCGTGCAGATCGCGCACAACGTGGAGATTGGCGCGCACTCGGTGCTGATCGCGCAAGTCGGTATCGCGGGCAGCACGAAGCTCGGCGAGCGCGTCTACTTCATGGCGCAGGCGGGCGCGGCCGGGCATCTCGAGATCGGCGACGGCAGCTTCGTCGGCGCGCGCGGCGGCGTGATCGAGGACTTGCCGCGCGGCGCGCGCGTCTACGGCTTCCCCGCGCTCGCGGAGCGCGCGTGGCATCGCGCGAACGCCTGGCTCGCTCGCCTCCCCGCGCTCGCTAGGCGCGTGCGTGCGCTCGAAAAGCGCGCTGGCGTGCGCGATGACGCGGGCGGCGAGGGGTGACGCAAGAAGTGCGCTCGTCGCTCGCGTCGCTGCGCGCTTGCGCGGCGGCGCTCGAGTCCACTGCCGCGCTGCGTGCGTTCGCGCTACGAGTCGCGCGTGACGAGCGCGCCGGCGCGCAAGCCATCGCGTCGCGCTGCGCAGTGCGCGCAGACGAGCTCGCTGCCGAGCGGCGGCGCATTGCACAGCTGTTCGCGCGTCGCGCGCGGTTGCTGCGAAACGGCGCGTACATGATCGCGGGGATCGACGAGGTCGGCGTCGGCCCCCTCGCGGGGCCCGTCGTCGCGTGCGCCGTCGTGTTCGCGGCGCGGCCGTGGTTGCCGGGCCTCGGCGATTCGAAGCAGCTGCCGCGCGCACCGCGCGAGCGCCTCGACGGCGAGATTCGCAGACAGGCGCACGCGATCGGGATCGCGGAGGTGTGGCCCGCGGAGATCGATCGCATGAACATCTACCGCGCCTCGCTCGAGGCGATGCGGCGCGCCGTTCTCGCGCTCGGCGTCGCGCCGGATCACTTGCTCGTGGACGCGCGCATCGTGCCGGGCATCGCGGCGGCGCAGACGTCGCTGATCGGCGGCGACGCGCGCGACGGCTCGATCGCGGCGGCCTCGATCGTCGCCAAAGTCCACCGCGACGCGCTGATGGCGCGGCTCGACGCCGCGCATCCGGGCTATGGCTTCGCGCAGCACAAGGGCTACTGCACCGCCGAACATCTCGCCGCGCTGCGCCGGCTCGGCCCGACGGTGCTGCACCGGCGTAGCTTCGCGCCGGTGGCGCAGCTCGCAACGTTCTGAGTCGCTCCGCGACCCACCGATTCTGGAGAACTGCACCGTGCGCCTCGGTTCCACGCCCGAAGACTTCATCGTCGAGGAGATCCCGCTGTTCGCGCCGAGCGGCGAGGGTGCGCACACCTTCGTGCGCATCGAGAAGCGCGGGCGCACGACCGAGGAAGTTGCGCGGCTGCTCGCGCGGTTCGCAGACGTGCCGCACGCCGAGATCGGCTACGCAGGGCGGAAGGACAAGGTGGCCATCACGACGCAGTGGTTCTCGGTGCCGGGCCTCGACCCGGCTGCCGCGCTCGCGCTCGAGGCGGACGGCGTGCGCGCGCTCGAAGCGCTGCGGCACGGGCAGCGCCTGCGCACGGCGCAGCTGCGCGGCAACCGCTTCGAGCTCGTCGTGCGCGAGCTGAGTGCCGAGCAGGTCGCGAACGCGCCGAGTGCGGCTTCGTACATCCGCCGCGTCGGGCTCAATAACAAATTCGGTGCACAGCGCTTCGGGCGCGACGGCGATAACGCCGAGCGCGCGCGGGCGCTGCTCGCCGGCGCAGATCCGGGGCGCGATCGGCGGGCCGCGCGCTTCTTGTTGTCGGCGCTTCAGTCCGAGGTGTTCAACGCGTTCCTCGCGGCGCGGCCGCTGCCGCTCGACGCGCTCGAGGAAGGCGAGGTCGCGACGATTCACGCCTCGGGCGGCTCGTTCGTGGTCGAGGATCTCGCGCGCGAGGCGCCGCGCGCCGCGGCGTTCGAGATCAGCGCGAGCGGACCGATCTTCGGCACGAAACTGCTCGCGCCACGCGGCGCGCCCGCGGAGCGCGAGGCCGCAGCGCTGCGCGCAGCGGGCATCCCGGAGGTGCTCAAACCGCCACGCGGCATCAAGTTGCGCGGGGCGCGGCGCGCCGTGCGCGTGCCCGTGCCCGATCTCGAGGCGACGGCCATCGGGCCGGACGCCGTGCGGCTGCGCTTTTCACTACCCGCCGGCAGCTACGCCACCGTGCTTGCGGGGGCCCTCTTTACGGAAGGTGAGCCCCGGACGTAAGGTTCCGCACCCCCAGCGCGGGCTCCCCCTGCTTCGCGCGCCCGACAGGAGTCCACCGATGCGTATCGCCGCCAACGTCACGGAACTGATCGGCCGCACGCCGCTCGTGCGTCTCAACAAGGTCAGTGCGGGCGTGTCCGCGCAGATCGTCGTCAAGCTCGAGAGCCAGAACCCAGCCGACAGCGTGAAGGACCGTATCGGCCTCGCGATGATCGAAGCTGGGGAGCGCGACGGCCTGCTCACGCCCGGCAAGACGACGATCGTCGAGCCGACCAGTGGCAACACCGGCATCGCGCTCGCGTTCGTGGCCGCGGTCAAGGGTTATCAGGTCGTGCTGACGATGCCGGAGAGCATGAGCCTCGAGCGGCGCATCACGCTGCGCGCGTTCGGCGCGAAGCTCGTGCTGACGGACGCCGCAAAGGGCATGCGCGGCGCGATCGAGAAGGCCAACGAGATCGCTGCGCGCATCCCTGACAGTTTCATTCCGCAACAGTTCATGAACCCGGCGAATCCCGAAGTCCATCGCAAGACGACGGCCGAAGAGATCTGGAGCGACACCGATGGCAAGGTCGACGCACTCGTCGCGGGAGTCGGCACCGGCGGGACGATCACCGGCGTTGCGCAAGTGGTGAAGGCGCGGCGTCCGAGCTTTCAGGCGATCGCGGTCGAGCCCACCGACAGCCCGGTGCTCTCGGGCGGCGCGCCGGGCAAGCACAAGATCCAAGGCATCGGCGCGGGTTTCAAGCCGGACGTGCTCGACATGAAGCTCGTCGACCAAGTCATCCAGGTGACGAACGACGAGTCCTTCGAGATGGCGCGTCGGCTCGCGCGCGAGGAAGGCATCTTCTGCGGCATCTCGTCGGGCGCGAACGTCGCGGCGGCAATCCAGTATGCGAAGCAGCCGGGCAACCAGAACAAGCTGATCGTCGCGATCATCCCGAGCTTCGGCGAGCGCTACCTCAACACCGACCTCATGGCGCCCTACCGCTACGAGGGGAGTGACGAGGTTTAGGCGAGCGAGCGCGAAGTGGTCCCGGAGGTGTCGATGGATCGCAAGGCGCAGCAACGCCAGAAGATCCTCGACGCTGCGCGTCAGGTCTTCTTCCGCGACGGCTTCGTCGCCGCGAACCTCGACGTAGTCGCGGCGATCGCCGGCGTCGCGAAGGGCACGCTCTACCGCTACTACGCGAACAAGGCGGATCTCTACGTCGCGTTGCTCGCCGACAACGGCGATGTGTTCGTCGCGAAGATGCGCGAGGTCGCGGAGACGCCAGGCAGCGCGACCGACCGAATCCGCGGCCTCGGCAGGTTCTACTTCAGCCCCTGGTTATCGAGCGCCCAGAAGATCTGGAAGTAGTCGCGGTTCTTCGCCCAGTGGCCGAAGTAGAACTTCCCGAGCGCGCGGATCTTGTCGCTCGCGTTCCCCGGTTTCGCAGCGACTTCGCGCATCTTGGCGACGAACACGTC
>JANNKN010000390.1:0-6956 GCA_031396315.1 Deltaproteobacteria bacterium | reverse complement strand
ACGCCTCGATCGTCAGCCAGCCGTCGTAGTGGGCGCGCCGCAACGCCGCGAACGTCTCCGCCCAACGTACCTGCCCGCGCCCCGGTGTGCTGCGATCATTCTCCGACACGTGCACGTGACGAATCGCCGCGCCCGCATTCTCGATCGCGAGCGCAACATCCTTCTCTTCGATGTTCGCGTGAAAGGTGTCGTAGTGAACGCCGACGTTCGGACGTGCGACGCAGCGCGCGTAGCGCGCGGTCTGCGCAGTGTCGTTCAGCAGATAGATCTCGAAGCGATTCAGGAACTCGAAGACGAGCGTGATGCCCGCACGCGCGGCGTGATCCGCGGCCGCCTGCAGCACGTCGATGCTCGCCTCCCATTCGTGCTCGGTGGGCGGCTGGCCTGAGAACTTCCCGATCGCGGCGTAGAGCGGCCCGCCGAGCAGCTTCGCGCCCGCGGCCTCGCAGCAATCGATGGCGCGCGCGAGGTGCGCCACCGCAGCGCGGCGCACGGCGACGTCGGGATGGATCGGATCCGCCTCCGCGGGGCACACCGCCGTCGCGGTGCGCGCGAGGCCGAGATCCGCGAGGCGCGCGCCGAGTTCGCGGAAGCGCTCGGGCTCGCCGCCGAAAATCGGCAGCTCGAGCCCGTCGTAACCCATGCGCGCGAGGCGTTCGTAGAGCGGAAGGAACTCTTCGCGGGTCGGGTCGTCGGTCCAGAGCAGAAGATTGATTCCGAAACGCACGGCGCGCGATGCTACCGCGCGGCATGCTCCCGTCCTTCGTTCGGAGAAACTCGTGATCGCTCGCTCGCGCCCGCTCGCTGCCCTCTTCGCCGCATGCACCCTCACGCTCGCCGCATGTGGCGAAGAGGAGAAGCCAGCCCCCGCGGACGCCGAGGCCGCGGCTCTGCCCGACGCGAGCGCGAGCACCCCGATCAGTGCGAACAGCCTGATCGCGGCGACGCGCGAGTTCGCCGCGAACGGCTGCGCGGCCGCGCGGCGACGGCTCGAGTCATGCGCCGCGTGCGACTCGGTGGAGCAGGCGCCCCTGCGCGACTTATTGTTGGCCTATTGCAGAGAGCGCGAGGCGCCGACCGAGGCGCGTGCACTCTACGAAGCGATCATCACCGCTCACCCGAGCACCGAGGCGTCGGTCACGGCGATCATGCGCGTGCGCCAGATCGACGCCGCGGAGCTGCCGCCGCTGTCCGAGTATGCGGGCGCAAAGCCGACGCCCGCCGATCGCCCGCAGCCCGCCTATCCCTCGCTCGCGGAGAACGCGGGCGTCGAGGGCAAGGTGCGGCTGCGTTTCGACGTGCGCGACGACGGCTCGGTCGCCAACGTGCGCGTGATCGAATCGACACCCCCGCTGCTATTCGATGCGGTCGCGCTGTACGCCGTATCGAGCTGGAAGTACGAACCGGGCGCGGCCGCTGAATCGCAGCAAGTCACGCTCCGCTTCGACCTCACGGACGAGCAAGTAGCGGAGGCTGAGGCCGCCGCTGGCGAGGTCGCGCGATGACCGACGAGCAACTCTTCCGACTCGCAAACGCGTTCGTAATGCCCGCGTGGCTCTTGCTCGCGGTCGCACCACGCTGGCTGTGGACGCGTCGGCTCGTGCACTCTGCGCTCTACCCGGCGCTGCTCGGCGTCGTCTACACGGTGGGGCTCCTCGCGAGCGGCCCCGGCAGTGATGCGAGCGCCGACGGAGCGGGCCTCAGCAGCCTCGCCGGCATCTACGCCGCGTTCGCAAACCCGCGCATGCTGCTCGTCGCCTGGGTGCACTACCTCGTGTTCGATCTGTTCGTCGGCGCGTGGCAAGCGCGCGACGCGCGGCGCCACGGCGTTCCGCATTGGGCGCTCGTGCCATGCCTGTTCCTGACCCTAATGGCTGGCCCGATGGGCCTGCTCGCCTACCTCGCGATCCGCTTCCTGCGCACGCGCGGAGGTTCGCTGGTCGAGGGAGATTTCGAGGAGACGCTGACGTGAACGACGCGCGGATCCCGGGCGCTTGCCTCTGCGGCGGCGTGCGATTCAGCGTGACCTTGCCGACGCTGTTCTGCGCGCACTGTCACTGCTCGATGTGCCGCCGGAACCACGGCGCCGCTTACGTCACATGGATCGGCGCGGCGCGCGAGCGCGTCGCGCTCGAATCCGGTGCCGAGCTGCTCGTGCGCTACGCGTCCTCGGAGCACGGCACGCGCAGCTTCTGCTCGCGCTGCGGCAGCTCGCTGTTCTGCGAGAATACGGCCCACGCCGAGCGCATCGACATCCCGCTCTCGAACCTGCTCGCGCCGATCGACCGCGCGCCGCAACTCCACGCCTTCTTCGACGACCGCGCCGAGTGGACCGCGCTGACCGATACGCTGCCACACCTCGGCGGCAAGACCGGGCTCGAGCCGCGCGACTGAGCGACGCGCCCGCCGTGCCGCGCGTGTGGCCCGGTTCACAGCCACCTGTTAGGCGCGCAGGGCAGACTGCCTGCGCTTGCGAAGGAGCACGCATGGGAGAGTTTCGCATTCTCTCGCTCGACGGCGGCGGCGTCCGCGGCCTGGTCACGGTGATTGCGCTGCAGCGGCTGCTCGAGGCCGAGCCCGAGTTGCTGCACGACGTTCACCTGCTGGCCGGCACTTCCACCGGCGGGTTGATCGCGCTCGGCCTCGGTGCCGGGGCGAGCCTCGCCGCGCTACGCGACCTCTACCAAGTGCAGTCCGCGGAGATCTTCGACGATTCGTGGTTCGACGACTTGGTCGATCTCAGCAAGGTGGCGGGGGCGGACTACGACAACCGCAACTTGATTCGACAGGTGCGGAGACTGCTCGGCGAGAAAACGCTCCGCCAGTTGAGTCCCAAGGTGATGGTCACGGCCTTCGACCTCGACAATGAGAACCCCGATCCCCGCAAGCGCACTTGGAAACCGAAGGTCTTCCACAACATCCCCGGTGCCGACAGCGACGGCAGCGAGCTGGCATGGAAGGTCGGCATCTACACGAGCGCGACGCCGACGTACTTCCCGTCCTACGAGGGTTTCGTCGACGGCGGCGTGTTCGCGAACAATCCGAGTCTGTGCGCGGTCGCACTGGCCCTCGATCGGCGAGCGAAGGCTGCACGCCCCTCACTCGACGACGTGCGCTTGCTCTCGATCGGGACAGGCACGGCGCTCACCTACATCGAGGGCCGAAATCACGACTGGGGCCTCGCGCACTGGGTGCAGCCGCTGATCAACCTGATGATGGACGGCGTCGCCGGCATCGCGGACTACCAATGCAAACAGCTGCTCGGCGCGCGCTATCACCGCTTGGCACCCGTTTTCCCGCCGAGAACGAGCATTCCGCTCGACGCGGTGAAGCGCATCGACGATCTGGTCGCGTTCGCGGAGCAGATCGACCTCGCGCCCACGCTGGCTTTCCTGGCGAGCCTTTCCTGGCGAGCCACTGGGAGTGAGCCGCCGGCTCAGCTCGCGCCGAAGTAACGCGCGCGCAGCCCCTCCGGCGTTCGCTTCGCCGCGGCGCAGAGCGCATCTCGAGTTTTCCCAGGCATTAGGTCCTCGGGCTCGAGCCGCACTTGCAGCAGGCGCGCGGTCGCATAAGTGGGGCTCGCGGTATCGAGCAGGCGCACGCGCGTGCGCCCTGTCGCGGGGTCGAGCATGTGTGCGAATGGCACGGGCACGATCGCCTGCTCTTGGCGCGTGATCATCACGCCGCTCGCGCCGCCGAGCAGCACCTGCACTGCGCCCGCGCCGAGATCGCGCGTGTACTCGGCATCGAAGGCGTTTGGCGCCGCGCAGCGCAGCTCGTAACCCACGTCCTTGGCGATCGCAGTGACGCGCACGCCGAGTTCCGCGAGCGCGCTCTCGGCACCGCTCGCGACGAGCTCGCCGAGAGGAATCGCGCCGTGGCGCACGCGCCCGTGTTCGTCCTGCGGATGTGCGCCGCTCCCTAATTCGTTGGCCTCGAGCCGCGCGCCGATGCCTTCGGCGAGCACCGCGACGCCATGCGGGCGCCCGAGCGCGAGGCGCTTCAGCATGGCGGCCTCGACGATGCGCACGACGCTCGCGAGGCGAATCGGCCCCGGCGCGAACTCCTCCGCCGTGAGCGCGAGCGTCGCCCCCGCCGATTTCGCCGTGCCGAGCGCGAGGTGCCCGGCCGTGCGCCCCATCATCACGACCACGTACCAGCGCGCCATCGTGCGCGCGTCCTCGAGCAGGCGCGAAACGATGCGCGCACCTTCTTCGCGGGCGGTCTCGAAGCCAAAGGTCGGAGTGCCCGCGGGCAGCGGGAGATCGTTGTCGATCGTCTTCGGCACGTGCGCCACCGCGATCCCGCCGCGCGCTTCCTCCGCGACCCGGCGCGCCGCAAACGCGGTGCCATCGCCGCCGATCGTGACGAGATGCGTCACGCCGAGCCCGACCAGAGAATCGAGCGTGCGCGCGAGCGCCGCTGGATCGCGCGTCGGATCCGCGCGCGACGTCTGCAGCACCGACCCTCCGAGCTGATGAATCCGCGACACCTCGCCGATGTGCAGCTCCCGCACCCCGCTCAGCTCGCCCGCGATCAACGGCTCGAACCCATTGGGAATCCCGAGCACCCGCGCTCCGCGCCGCCGCGCATAAATCGTCGCCGCCCCAATCACCCCATTGATCCCCGGCGCCGGCCCCCCGCCCACCAACAAAGCAAACGTCGCCATCTCTCCTCCGATCTCTTGCAAGCGAATCGCTGCCATGACTACAGCTCGCCCCTGAGATACGCATTGCCGCGCCCAGCACAACAAAGGAACGAGCAACCCGCCGCACCGCCTCGCCGTGTTCCCGCGAGGCCGCAAGCGAAGCGCGCAGCGAGGCGGAGTCTGCGACGCCTCGCGAAGTAAACGAAAAAGATTTCGGCCGGCCCTGACCACCACCGAGCGATCACACCTCAGAGCAACAAGAAGGCACCCCCGTGGCACGCCCCCGCAGAGGACGAAAACACGTGATCGCGATGGTCGGACTGCCGGCGCGCGGAAAATCGTTCACCGCGCGCAAGCTCGCGGGTTATCTGTCGTGGCTCGGCTACCCGACCGAGGTCTTCAACGTCGGCGCGCGGCGCCGCACGCAGCTCGGGCCCGGACAGAGCCACGAGTTCTTCGACCCCAACAACAAGAGCGCCGTCGCCCAGCGCCGCGCGCTCGCCGAAGCGGTGCTCGACGACGCGCTCGCCTACCTGCGCGGCGACGGCCGCGTCGCGATCTACGACGCGACCAACACCACGCGCGAGCAGCGCGACGCGATTCGCGCGCGCGCGCTCGCCGAGGACCGCGACCTTCTGTTCGTCGAGTTGATCAACAATGAGCCCGAAGTGATCGAAGCGAATCTGCGCGAGGCGAAGCTCGGCTCGCCGGACTACGCGATGGTCGGCGAGCAGCAAGCGCTCGCGGATTTCCGCGCACGCATTGCGCACTACGCGAGTGCATACGAGCCGCTCGGCGAGGACGAGGGCGCATTCGTGCGCCACGTCGATCGCGGACGGCAGGTCGTGATCCACGAGGTCTATGGCTACGTGCAAGGCCGGATCGTGTTCTTTCTGACGAACCTGCAGGTGTCGAAGCGGCCGGTGTGGATCACGCGGCACGGCGAGAGCGAGTGGAACGTGCTCGGGCGCATCGGCGGCGACACGCCGCTCTCGCCGCGCGGCCGCTTGTACGCGCAAAACCTCGCTGCACACGTGCGCGAGCGGTTCGGCGCCGCGAGCGATCTCGACGTGTGGACGAGCACGCTGCAGCGCACGAAACAAACCGCAGCGGCCGTCGGCATCGAAATCGGCGAGTGGCGCGCACTCGACGAGATCAATGCCGGTGAATGCGATGGCATGACGTACGCGGAGATCGAGGTCTCGTTGCCGCACGAGTTCGCGGCGCGAAGGCGCGACAAGCTCGCCTACCGCTACCCGCGCGGTGAGAGTTATCAGGATGTGATCCAGCGCTTGGATCGCGTAATCATCGAGCTCGAGCGCTACCGCACGCCCGTGCTCGTGATCGCGCACCGCGCCGTGCTGCGCGCGCTCTACGCCTACTTCCAGCAGCTGCCGCGCGCCGACGTACCTCACCTCGACATGCCGCTCCACACGATCATCAAGCTCACGCCCACCGCCTACAGCTGCCTCGAAGATCGCACCCCACTCGATCCGCGGCCCGGACGCGAAGAGAGGGGCATCCCGTGAAGCTGTATTGGTTCTGGTCGTTCAACCCGCAGAAGGTGCGGCTCGCGCTGCACGAGCTGGGCGTTGCGCACGATCTCGTCGCCGTCGACTTGTTTCGCGGGCAGCAGCGCCACGCAGATTTCGTGCGGCTCAATCCCAACCAGAAGGTGCCCGTGCTCGAGGACGGCGACGCCGTGATCTGGGAGTCGAACGCGATCCTCGCCTACCTCGGCGAGCGCGAGGGCCGGCTCTGGCCTCGCGACGACGCCGCCGGCAAGGCCGACGCGCTGCGCTGGCTGTTCTTCGAGGCGCGCCACCTCTCGGAACCGATCGGCTCACTTTGGTTCAACGACTTCGTCTCGCCCCAAGCCGGCATTCCCTTCAACGAAGAGGGCCGCACCCGCGCCGCAACAGAGCTGCCCGAACCGCTCGGCATACTAAACGCGCACCTCGGCAAGTATCCGTTCGTAGCGGGCCCCAGCTTTTCTCTGGTCGACTGTTGTTACGCCCCCCTACTCGACGCCCTCTCCCTCTCAAACTTCGAGCTCGCGCCCTACCCGAACGTGAACGACTACCTAACACGCACCCGCGCGCGCCCGAGCTGGGCAATGTGCGAGTTCCGCACCGCAAGCTGATTCAAAGCGCGAACACTTCTCAATGCGTGAACGACCTCCCAAACACGCAGCGACGCCCACGCGGCTCAACGCCGCGCGGGCGTCGCCCTCCCAACAACCGTGACGAGAGCCCCTAACGCGAGGAGCGCCTTGCGGGCGGGCGCGGGCTGCGGAGCGCAAATCAAG
>JANNKN010000360.1:0-2568 GCA_031396315.1 Deltaproteobacteria bacterium | reverse complement strand
TCAGGCCGTCGCGCACGTCGGGCAGCGCGCGCTGCACGATCACGGACATCGAGTAGTCGAGGAACGAAGAGCGGACCTCGTCCTCGATGTTCACGCGCGTGACGGGAGTGCCTGCGCCGCCGGGCGGCGCCGGCGCTTCGTCCTCGGGTCGTTTCTCGTCTGCCATCTCGTTTCCACTCCGCTCGCGTTTCGCTCGCTGCGCGCGGCCTGCGCTTTCGCATTGGGTCGCTTGCTAGCGCGACCACCGCTTGGGCGTTCGCAAACGCGGTGGCTCTTTCGATCGCCTCTCGTTCGAGGCCGGATTCGGGGTGCCCGCTTTCAAACGTCCAAGTTCTGAACGCGCAGCGCGTTCTCTTCGATGAATTCCCGCCGCGGCTCGACGTCGTCACCCATTAGGGTGGAGAACACCAGATCCGCCTCGACGGCGTCTTCGATCTTCACTTGCAGCAGCGTGCGCTTCGCGGGCTGCATCGTCGTCTCGGAGAGCTGCTCGGGGTTCATCTCGCCGAGGCCCTTGTAGCGTTGGATCGAGAGGCCGCGTTCGCCGAGCTCGAGCACGCGCTTCAGCAGCCGCGAGCCGCTGGCGAAGCGCTCGGCCGCGCCCGCCTCGCTGCCGTCCGTCTCGCCGCCGAGGATGCGGTAGGGCGCGTCGCCCTCGGCGCGCATTGCGGCGGTGAGCGTTGCGAGTCGCACGAGCTCGGCGCTTCGATACAGCTCCGCGTCGAGCGTCGTGATCGTCGCGAGCCCGGAACGCCGCGTCGTCGCGACGAGCTTCGCCGTGCCGTGCTCGGCGTCGGGATCGGCGCGCAGGGAGAAGCTGCCCGCGATGTCTGGATAGAGCGCCACGAGCTTCGCGGTGATGCGCGGCAGCGCGAGCTCGAGCGCCGCTGGGCTCGCGAGCTCCACGTCGAGCGAGACGCCTGCCTGTAGCGCCGCATCCACGATGCGCGGATCGAGGCGTCGCACCGCCAGGTGATCGATCGCGCGCTTGTATTCGCCCGCGGCCGTTAGCAGCCGCCGCACGGCCTCGGGTACGAGCTCGCGTCCGTCGTCGCCCGCCGCGATCCGCACGCTCTCGAGCGCAAGGCCCTGGAGGTACGCCTCGAGCGACGCCTCGTCTTTCACATAACGCTCCGAGCGACCCTTCTTCACTTTGAAGAGCGGCGGCTGCGCGATGTAGACGAAGCCGCGATCGAACAGGTCCTTCATTTGGCGATAGAAGAACGTCAGCAGCAGTGTTCGGATGTGGGAGCCGTCGACGTCTGCGTCGGTCATGATGATGACGCGGTGGTAGCGGGCCTTGCTCGCGACGAATTCGTCGCCGATGCCGCAGCCGAGCGCGGCGATCAGCGCCTGGATCTCGGCGTTCCCGAGCATGCGATCGAGCCGCGCGCGCTCGACGTTCAGGATTTTCCCGCGTAGCGGGAGAATTGCCTGAAAGGCACGCTCGCGGCCCTGTTTCGCCGTGCCGCCTGCGCTGTTGCCCTCGACGATGAACAGCTCGCTCTTCGCGGGATCGCGCTCCTGACAATCTGCGAGCTTGCCGGGCAAGCTGAAATCGCTCAGCGCGCCTTTGCGTCGCGCGAGGTCGCGCGCCTTGCGCGCCGCGGCGCGCGCCCGCGCCGCATCCACGACCTTCGCGACGATTGCCTTCGCAACGCTCGGATTCTCTTCGAAGTACTCGAGCAGGCGTTCATAGAACAGCGCCTCGACGAGGCCGCGCACTTCACTCGTACCCAGCTTCGCCTTCGTCTGCCCCTCGAACTCCGGCTGCGGCAGCTTCACGCTGATGACGGCGGTGAGCCCCTCGCGCACGTCGTCGCCGCTGACCTGCTCGTCCGGGCCCTTGCCGTTCTTGTTCTGCAGCGTGAGGTAGCGCGCGATCGTGCGCGTCAGCGCGGTGCGGAAGCCGATCAGGTGCGAGCCGCCTTCTACCGTGTTGATGTTATTGGCGAAGGAGAAGACGGCTTCGTTGTACGAGTCGTTGTATTGCAGCGCGATCTCGACCGCGACCGGGAAGTTGCGGGTATGGCCTTCGACGACGCGTTCGCCGGACACATAGATCGGCGGATGAAGCGGCTGGCGCGCGCGGGAGAGATGCTCGACGAACGAAACGATCCCGCCCTCGAAACAGAAGTCGTGCTCTTTGCCGGTGCGCTCGTCCTTGATCTGGATGCGCACGCCGGCGTTGAGGAACGCGAGCTCGCGCAGGCGCTGTGAGAGGATGTCGAACGAGAACTCGGTGATCGGAAAGATCTGCGGGTCGGGGTGGAACCTCACCTTGGTGCCCGTCTTGTCGCTGGTTCCGATCACGCGGAAGTCGGAGACGGGCACGCCGCGCTGGTAGCGCTGCGCCCAGACCTTCGAATCGCGCTTGATCTCGATCTCGAGCCAATCCGAGAGTGCGTTCACTACCGACACGCCGACGCCGTGTAGGCCGCCGGAGACTTTGTACGTGCTCTCGTTGAACTTTCCACCCGCGTGGAGGCGTGTGAGCACGATCTCGGCGGCTGGCCGTTTCTCGACAGGATGCTCGTCGACCGGGATACCGCGCCCATCGTCGATCAC
>JANNKN010000287.1:0-1214 GCA_031396315.1 Deltaproteobacteria bacterium | reverse complement strand
CGCCAGCGCCACGCGAGCTCGGTGCCGGGGCGCAGCGCGAACGGCGCCTCGCGCTGCAGGATGCCCACGTCTCCCGTGACGTCGCAGCACAGCGCCGGCGCTCCGTTCGGATCCGCGCCCGCGCGGAAGATCTCGGCGTCGCCGAGATGCCAGAGATAGTGCCAGCCCGGCGGTGCGGGAGCGCCGAGCGCGAGCCGTTCGCGCTCACTCTTCGCGACGCCAAAGGGGTCGCCCGCGCGCTCGAGTGCGGCGAGGCCGTCCGCGGCGGCAGCGCGCCAGCGCACGACGCACACGCGCATCTCGCCGTCGGCGCCGCGATAGACGGCGTCGTCTTGAATGCGCGCGCCGCTCGCATCCTTCCAGTCATTCGGGAAGTAGTTGCCGAGGTAGAGCTTGCCGCCTGCTTCCGCGCGCAGTGTGTTCGTGTCGCGGCTCGACGAGCGAATCGGGCCGCGCTCGCCGATGCGCGCCCAGAGCTGCGTCTTCGGCGCGACCCAGATGTCGAGCGGGCGCGAGAGGTAGCTGCGGCCCGCGGCGAGCAGCGTCGCCTCTTCTCCCGCACGCAGCGCGATGCCGGTGTCGCGCCACGGGGGCTCGCTCGCGGGCAAGCGAAGCCAGCGATGCTCGGCGACGAGCTCCGCCGGCAGCGCGGCGAGCGCGCGCTCGATGTCGCGTTCGAACGCGTCGAGGTCCGGCGCGGCCAGACGTTCGCGCCGCAGCGCGCGACCCGCCTCGCGCAGGCCGAGCCGCGCGGCGACGCTGAGATCGGTGACGGCACCCGGCATGAATCCTCCGTTCGCGGAATTGGAGCGCGTCTTCGCGCGCGGCGCAGCGGGCGGCGCCAGCACGGGCGCGAGATAGCCTGCCGCGGTGACGCTCCCCGCCGAAGAAATCGCACGACTGCGCGCTGCCCTCGACGCCGCGATCGTCGGCCAAGCCGACGCGAAGACGGCGCTACTGCTCGCGCTGCTCGCGCGCGAGCACGCGCTGCTGATTGGACCGAGCGGGTGCGGGAAGAGTGCGCTCGCCAACGCTGCGCTCGCGGCGGTAGGCGGCGCGGCGGCGCGCGTCGCGTTCCACCGCGATACGCGCGCGGCCGAGCTGCTCGGCGACGTGGCGCTCGTGCGCACGCCCCATGCGCGCGGCGAGCGGCTCGCGCTGCACGCGCTGCCGAGTGCGCTCGCGCGCGCCGAGCTGTGGCTGCTCGACGATCT
>JANNKN010000273.1:0-2156 GCA_031396315.1 Deltaproteobacteria bacterium | reverse complement strand
CGTCCTCGAGGTGCACGATGCGGTCCGCCACGTCGAGGATGCGGTTGTCGTGGGTCACGAGCAGCACCGTCACGCCCTGCTTGCGCGCGAGGCCTTGCATCAAGTCGACGACTTCGCGGCCCGACTGCTTGTCGAGCGATGCGGTCGGCTCGTCGGCGAGCACGATGCGCGGCGCGCCCGCGAGCGCGCGCGCGATCGCGACGCGCTGCCGCTGGCCTCCGGAAAGCTGCGACGGGTGGTGCTCGCGCCGCTCGCTGAGCCCGACGGCATCGAGCCACTGCTCTGCGCGCTTCCGCGCCTCGCGCTTGCCGACGCGATCGAGCAGCAGCGACAGCATCACGTTCTGCGTCGCCGTGAGCGCGTCCAGCAAGTTGTGCGCCTGGAAGATGTAGCCGATGTCGCGCCGCACTCTTTCGAGCGTGCGCGCACCCGCGCCGCGCAGCTCCTCGCCGAGCACGCGCACCGAGCCTTCCTGCGCGGAGCGCAGCGCACCGATCAGCGTGAGCATGGTCGTCTTGCCCGAGCCCGACGGCCCCGTGACGATCACGATCTCGCCTGCGCGCAGCTCGACGGAGATGTCGTGCAGGATCTGCTTGCGCAGCGCGCCAGCACCGAAGTGGTGGTTCACGTTCGCGAGCTGGATCGGCGCGTCGGCCACGGAGCTCGCCATCAGAAGATCTCCGCGGGATCGGCGGAGCGCACTTTGCGCAGCGCCATCAGCGCCGAGAGCACACACATCGCGATCGTCAGGCCGAGCACGAGCAGCGCGCGCTCCTGGGTCATCTCGAGCGGTAGGCGCGTGGCGTCGCCGGAGACACGGTAGAGCAGCATCGAGAGCCCCATCGCGGGGATGAACCCGAATACCGCGAGGATCACCGCCTGCTGGATCACGACGCTCGCGAGGAAGCCGTTCGAGTAGCCCATGGCCTTCAGCGTCGCGTACTCGGGCAAGTGGTCGTTCACGTCGGCGAACAGAATCTGGTAGACGATGATGCCGCCGACGACCATCCCGACTACGACGCCGAAGCTGAAGACGTAACCGATCGGCGTCGCGGAATCCCAGTAAGCGATCTCCTTGGCCCGAAACTCGGCGAGCGTCAGCACGAGCACGTCCGAGCCCACCTGCGCTCGAATCGCGTCGCGCACGCGTGCGGGGTCGCTGCCGGGCGCCACGCGCACCAGGCCGAGCTCGATCAAGCCGCGCTGGCGAGTCGGGAACAGCCGCAAGAAGTTCGTCTCGCTGGTGACGAGCGTGCCATCGATGCCGAACGAGGTGCCGAAGCGAAACATGCCGGCGATCGCGACTTCGCGATGATTCACCTCGGCGACGACACGGGCGCCGCTGCGCACGAGTTCTGCGATCGGCCCGTACTCGGGGCGCGAGAGCTCATCGAACAGCGCGGCGTCCTGCTTCGCGACGCCGCCGATTTGGGCGTTCACTTCGGGCAGCGTGAGCGTCCGACTGGCGGGATCGACGCCAATTACGAAGATCGCCCGCGAGCCGTGGGTCTGCGGGTTCTTCCAGCTCGCGATTCCCACGTAGACGGGCGTGACGGCAGCGACGCCCGGCACGCCGCGCGCTTGGAACATGCGGCGCTGGGAGAAGGCGCGGGGCTCGACGATGTACGACAGCTCGTTCGAGAGCAGCACGACGTCGCAGTCGAGCGCATCGTGGAAGCGCACCGCGCTGTCGAAGAGCGCCTCGCGAAAGCCGAGCTGCATCAGGATCAGCACGACCGCGAACGCGACGCCGACCAGCGCGACACCGAAGCGCAGCTTCTCGCGCTTCAGCTGCAGCCACCCGATCGGGATCTGAAACATCGCGCGGCGCCCTAATCGCTCGCGCGTTCGATCGCGACTTCGACCTGCAGATGCGTGAGCCGCGCTGCGAGCGCGGCATCCACGTCGCCGAGCCGCACCTCGACCTCGACTACGCGCGCGTCGGTGCGCGCCGCCGGGTCGGTGCCGAGCACGTCGAGCTTGCGCACGCGCAGCGCGATGCGATCGACGCGGCCGTGCAGCACGCGCGGCAGCGCGGGGCTCGTCACCTCTGCCTCGGCGCCGAGCCGCACATCGCCGACCTCCGTCTCGTACACCTCCGCAATCGCGTACATCGCCTGCGTTTGTCCGAGCTCGACGATGCCCTCGGGCCCGAC
>JANNKN010000266.1:0-2473 GCA_031396315.1 Deltaproteobacteria bacterium | reverse complement strand
GCAGGCGAAGCCGGCGCTCCGCCGTGAGCTGATGGCGCGCCGACGCGAGATCGCTCCCGCGGAGCGCGAGCGCGCAGGGGCTCGCGTCGCGGAGCGCATCGCGAGCAGCGAAGAGTTCGCGGGGGTGCATCGCATCGTGCTCAGCGCAGCGCTGCCGCGCGAGCTGCCGCGTCACGCGCTCGCCGCCGCCGCGCGCGCGGCGAGCAAGCTACTGCTCTGGCCACGCGTCAACGCGGCGGGCGAGATCGAGGTCGCTCGCGCCGACGAGAGCGAGCTCGAGCTGGACGCGGCGGGAGTGCTCGCGCCGCCGATGTCGTGTGCCGCGCTCACGCTCGGGCGAGGCGACGCCTTGATCGTGCCCGGCGTTGCGTTCGCGAGGAATGGCGCGCGCTTGGGCCGAGGTGGCGGCCACTACGATCGCCTTCTCGCGCGCTCGCCCGGCGTACTCTCGATCGGCGTCGCCTTCGATATACAGATCCTCGACGAGCTACCGACCGAGCTACACGACCGGCGCGTCGATATCGTCGTGACCCCGAACGAGATCTGGAGGACCGCGCGGTGACGGATCGGGAGCGTGAAGTCGAGCGGCAGATCGAGAGGATGCGGCTCGGCAGCGTCGATTTCGTCGGCGAGGCGGAGCTGCGTGTACGCCTCAGCGAGGCGCTCGGCGGGGGGCGACCGCTGCGGGTCAAGCTGGGCATGGATCCCTCGGCGCCGGATCTCCATCTCGGCCACACGGTCGCGCTCGAGAAGCTGCGCATTTTCCAAGAACTCGGGCACACGCCGATCTTCCTGATCGGAGACTTCACCGCCCGCATTGGGGATCCCACCGGCAAGAAGAAGACGCGACCGGCGCTCGACGAAGCGGCCGTGCGCGAGAACGCGCAGACGTACGTCGATCAAGTGAGCCGCGTGCTCGACATCGCGCGCGCCGAGATTCGCTTCAACAGCGAGTGGATCGGGCGCCTCGCACCGACGGACTTCGTGCGCCTTTGTTCGAAGTACACGCTCGCACGGATGCTCGAGCGAGACGATTTCGCGAAGCGTTATCGGGAAGAGACTCCGATTTCGATCCACGAGCTGCTCTATCCCCTCGTACAGGCGTACGACTCGGTTGCCCTCGAGGCCGATGTCGAACTCGGCGGAACCGATCAGCTGTTCAACTTGCTGGTGGGCCGCGAAATCCAGAAGGACTACGGGCAGCGCCCCCAGGCCGTAATCACGCAGCCGCTGCTGGTCGGGCTCGACGGGCACGACAAAATGTCGAAGAGCCTCGGGAACACGATCGGAATCACCGAGGACGCAGCCGAGGCTTTCGGAAAGGTGATGAGCATCCCCGACGCGTCGACCCTCGACTGGGTGAAGACCCTGGGATTCGGAGCGTGGGATGAGCTCGCCGAACGCATCGCGTCCGCAGCGAGCGCGCCGATGGACCAGAAGCGCGAGCTCGCGACGAGGATCGTTGCACGCCTGCACGGCGAAGCCGCCGCCGCCGCGGCTTCCGAGCATTTTCGCCGCGTCGTCCAGGAAGGCGGGCGTCCGGCGGAGATCCCCCAAAGAACGATCGAAGTCGCGCCTGGAGGCGAGGTCGGACTGTTGGACATCCTTCGCACGGCTTTTGAGCTCGCCTCCAACGGAGAAGCGCGGCGCCTCGTGACCCAGGGGGCAGTGCAACTCGACGAGAAGACCGAGCGCGACCCGATGCGGCGCCTTCGGCAAGGCATCTACATCGTCAAGGCAGGGCGCAGACGCTTCGTAAGGGTTGAAATCCGAGGCTTCCCCGAGGGGTAAACGCAAAATAATCTCGGGTCGGCCTTGACTCGGAAGTCGCTCCGACTAACTTGCCGCTCCCGCTGGCGCCGACGGACCAGTTTCTCCGCCCGGCAACAGCGAAGTGGCTCCCCTCCTTGGGGAACCTATTGTCCGAACGATCCTGAACAGATCTCTTCGGTCTTTGGGCGATCTTTGAAAACCGAATGACGTGCAGAATCGAGTGGGCCCTCACGAGCCCGCTCGAGATTGAACGGGCAAACGTCAAACAAGTGAACGACGAGCCGCTTCGGCGGCGAGTCGTTCTTCGAACAACGGGGCATGGTATTTTGATGCCAGCTCTGTGCCAAGTTCAAACTGGAGAGTTTGATCCTGGCTCAGAACGAACGCTGGCGGCGTGCTTTAGACATGCAAGTCGTGCGAGAAAGCTCCTTCGGGAGTGAGTAAAGCGGCGCACGGGTGAGTAACGCGTGGGTAATCTGCCCGAGGGTCTGGGATAACTCCGGGAAACTGGGGCTAATACTAGATAAGACCACGTTGTCTGCGGACAGCGCGGGAAAAGGTGGCCTCTGCTTGCAAGCTACCGCCTACGGATGAGCCTGCGTCCCATTAGCTAGTTGGCGGGGTAACGGCCCACCAAGGCTGAGATGGGTAGCTGGTCTGAGAGGACGACCAGCCACACTGGAACTGAGACACGGTCCAG
>JANNKN010000242.1:0-2957 GCA_031396315.1 Deltaproteobacteria bacterium | reverse complement strand
CTGCATCCGCCGCTCCAGTAACACTTCGTCGAGATCGGCGTCGGCCGCGCATGGGGAACGCTCGAGCTGCCGCGCACCCGCGACGCGCGCGTGAATCTTCGCATCGCGTTCCCCGACTGGAGCGAAGCCGCGCGCGAGCGCGTACTGCGCGAGTCGTTCGCGAACCTCGGCCGCGGCGTCGCCGAGCTCGCGTGGCTCGGCCGACGTGACCACGCTGCGCTCGCCGCACGCGTGCGCATCCTGGGCCTCGAGCATCTCGAAGCGGCGCGCGCTCGAGCGAACGGCGCCGGAATGATCTTGCTGACCGCGCACTCCGGCTCCTGGGAGCTGTTCGCAGCGGTGGTCGCAGCGCGCGGCATTCCAGTCGCAGTGGTCCACCGCACGCGGGACGACGCCGATCTCGACGAAGTGTTACTGGAGCGGCGGATGCAGAGCGGAGCCGCCTTCCTGCCGCGCGGCAAGGCGGCGTTTGGCGTGTTGCGCGCGCTCCGAAAGGGCAGCTTGCTCGCGCTTCCGTTCGATCAGAATGCGCGCAGCGAACCGCGCGCGTTCCTACCGTTCTTCGGGCGCCTCGCCGCCACCAATCTCGGGCCGGTTCGCCTCGCCATGGCGAGTGGCGCGCCGGTCATCCCGGGGTTCATTCGGCGAGACCCCGAGGATCCCGCCCACCACACCGTGCAGTTTCATCCCGAGCTCGCACTCGCGCCTCCCGACGCGGAGGATGCGTTGCTCGAGAACGCGCGCCGAATGACGCGTGCCATCGAGGACGAAGTCCGCGCGGCCCCCGAGATGTGGGCTTGGGCGCATCGGCGCTGGCGCACGCAGCCGGCAGGCGAGCCGCGGCCGGCATACCGGCGCGCGCGCGCGAGGGATTGAGTCAACGCCGGCGGCGCTCCGAGGGCGGCGGGTGGCCGTGAGCCTGCGCCGCGACCACGCAATCCTTGCCGGCGCCCTTCGCTTCATAGAGCGCGCGGTCCGCGGCGTCGAAGGTCTCGTTCGCGGTGCTGGCATGTTCCGCCACGCCGATCGAGACGGTCACGCGCACTTGCTCGCCGCTATCGGGCAGTGCGAAGCCGTGCTGCGAGAGCACCGCGCGAATCTTCTCGGCGAGCGCGACGGCGCCTTGCAGAGGCGTCTGCGGGAGCAGCATCGCGAACTCCTCGCCGCCGTAGCGCGCGAGGTAGTCGGATTCGCGCACTTGCCCGTTCATCAGCTGCGCAGCGACCGCGAGCACGCGGTCGCCGGCCGCATGCCCATAGCGGTCGTTCAGCGACTTGAAATCGTCGATGTCGATCAGCATCAGGCAGAGCGGCTGCTGGCTGCGGTCGAAGCGCTTCACCTCGCGTGCGAACTGATCGTGGAAGTGGCGGTGGTTGTGGAGATGGGTGAGGCCATCGGTGATCGAGAGCTGCTCGAGCACCTCGTTCGCCCGTAACAGATCTTGGTGGCGCTCCTCCAGGGCGCGGCGCTGCGCCTCCAGCTGGCCAGCCATGTCGTTGAAGGAACGCGCGAGAATCTGCACTTCGTCGTCTTGATCGTTGATGCGCACGCGGACCGCGAAGTCGCCGGCCGCCAGCCGCCGCGCGCCATCTGCCAGCTCGAGCAGCGGGCGCAGGCGCCAAACACCCACGAGGAAGGCGGCCACGCCGGCTGCGCCCGCGATCAGCAGGCTCGCGAGCACGACGTTCAGGATCGTCGACGCGGGTACGGGCGTGATCGGCCGCGTGATCACGATCTGCCACGGCGTGTTCGCGATGCTCTTGCGCAGCGCGAACACCTCGCGCCCGTCGCGATTCGTGGCCTCGCTGAGGCCGGTTTGCGGGGCGAGTGCGCTCGCTCCAGGAGAGCCGAGCAGGAGTTCGCCGTGTTCGTCGAGCAACGCGATGCTCGCATCGGGGTGCTCGGCGACGAGCTCGGGAGCGAGCAGCGGGTTCGTCGCGGCGAGCAGCACCGCGTGTTCGCCGGTCACCTTGAGCGGTACGCGGATCAAGTCGACGACGGTGCCGCCGATGCGCGTGATTTCCGCCGAGCTGCGCGCGACGCTGGCGCGGCGCTCCACCGAATCGTGCCAGTGATCTGGAAGCCACGTGCTCACGCAGATGTCGAGATCGGAGCGCGGCATGAAGACGGCGAGGCCGAGCGCTTCCGACTCCCCAGCGAGCAGGGTGCCGAGCCTGGCTCGGGCCGCGCTCGCGCCCGCTGCGCCGCGCGCGATTGCGCGCGCGAGCTCGGCGTCGGCCGCGATCGCTTCCATGTCCTCGAGTTCCTGCGCGCGCCACAGCGAGAGGCCGGTTTGGGCGCGCTCGAAGTCGCGGTTGAGCTCGGCCTCGAGGTTGGCCCGAAGTGCCGAGTCGAGCACTTGCCGGGCGACCAGCGCCATCAGCGTCACCGCGAGCAGGCACAGCCCGAGCACGAGCACCGCTGTGCTTCGAGCAAGGCCCTGGCGAAGCCACGCCAGCGAGCGTGTCTGGAATCCCGACTCCACGTCTGGCTTGAATCGGAATCCCCGCGCGGCCCCTTGATCGCGGAATTGGGAGTTGCACACGCCTGAGCCCCGCGGGAGTCCCGCCCGGCCCGTTCGGGACTCGTGGCCTCACCTGGGGGGGTCGGATAGGTTGGGCCCCCTTCGCCCGACCGGAGACGCCGATGCCAGCGGACCCCCAGTCCGTTGCCAGTCTGAAGACCGCCTCGCTCTCCGAGATGTCGGACAACGAGCGCATCAAGGTGGAGAGCCAGGGCCTCTTCTTCGTCGCCGACGGGAAGGAGACGCACAGCTTCCTCGACGAGGTGAAGAAGCTCGACCGCGCCGAGGAGGCGTCGATCTCCGGGACGGCCAAGGAGCTGTCCAAGTTCTTCGGGATCTACAAGCAGCAGGGCCGCGGCGAGCGCGGGCGGAAGACCCACGACTACTTCTTCATGATCCGGATCAAGAACCCGGCGGGCGGGCGACTCTCGCC
>JANNKN010000238.1:0-5800 GCA_031396315.1 Deltaproteobacteria bacterium | reverse complement strand
GCGCCTCGTCGCGCGCGTCCTCGCCGCCACACGCGAGCGCTGCGAGCAGCGCCGCACACGCGATTACGCGAGCCGCGCGTGCGCTCACGCCGCGCACTCGCCGGCGCGCAGCAGGCGCCCCGGCAGCGCGCCGGTGGGCGCGTCGTCTTGCGCGACGACTTCGCCCGCGACGATCGTCGCCTTGTAGCCGCGCGCGCCCTGCAGGAAGCGCGCACCGCCGGCCGGCAGGTCGTACGCCATGCGCGGCGGCTCGAGCGTCAAGCCGGCGAGATCAATTAGGTTGAGGTCGGCCTTCTTGCCGGGCGCGACGACGCCCCGGTCGCCGATGGCGTAGAGGTCCGCCGTGTCCTTGGTCATGCGCTTCACCACGAACTCGAGCGGTAGCTTCGGCCCGCGCACGCGATCGCGCACCCAGTGCGTGAGCATGAAGGTCTGGATGCTCGCGTCGCAGATGATTCCGCAGTGCGCGCCGCCGTCGCCGAGGCCGAGCGCCGCGCGCGGGTGCAGCACCATCTCGCGAATCGGGTCGCAGTTGAGCTCGGCGTAGTTGAGCACCGGCATCAGCAACAGCTCGCGGCCGTCGTTCTCGAGCAGCTTGTCGTAGAGCACGTCTTCGGCGTCGCGGCCGAGGCGCTTCGCGAGCGCCTCGATCGAATCCTCGTAGCTCGGCTCGTAGTTCGGCGGCGTGCCGATCGGGAACGTGCGCCCGTACTGCGATCCGAGCATCGAGGGCTGATTCGGATTCCGCTCCGACAAGATCTTCCGCTTCAGCTCCGGGTCGCGCATCGCCCTCACCCGCTCCTCGAGCGTCCGCGAGAGGAGCGCCATAAAGCTCGGCCGATCATTGAAGGGGTGAATCTTCGTCTGGTGCCCGATCAGTAGGCCGAACGGGCGGCCAGCGACCTGCGGATAGATCTGCGCGCCCTCAGCGAGCGCCGCGACCGAGAGCGCGAACTGCTCACGCCATAGATCCGGCGCTGCGTTCACTTGCAGCAGCGTGAACGTGACGGGTCGACGAATCTCGCGGGAGAGCCGGCGCATCCAGTCGATCTCGCGCTTCGGCGCGGCGATGTCCTCGCCCGCAGCGCCTGCGCCCGCGAGCTCGAAGATGCCGCGGCCGAGCTCACCTAACACCCGGCCGATTCCGAACAGCTCGTCCTCGGCGGCGAAAGTCCCCGGCACCGGCTCGCCGTCGATCGCGCGGTGCGCGATCGTGCGCGAGGTCGAGAAGCCGAACGCACCCGCGGCGACGCCCTCCTTCACGAGCTTCGCCATTGCCGCGATGTCCTCCGGCCTTGCCGGCTGATTCTTCGCGCCGCGCTCGCCCATCACGTAGGTACGCACCGCACCGTGCGGAACCTGCGTGCCGACGTCCATCGTCCAGCGCCGCTTCGCGAGCGCATCGAGGTATTGCGGGAACGTCTCCCACTCCCAGGCGATGCCCTCATGCAGCGCGGTGCCGGGAATGTCCTCGACGCCTTCCATCAGCTGGATCAGGAAATCGTGCTGGTCCGGCCGCACCGGCGCGAAGCCCACGCCGCAGTTGCCCATCACGACCGTCGTCACGCCGTGCTGGCTCGAGGGCGCGAGCGTCGAATCCCATGTCACCTGCCCGTCATAGTGCGTGTGAATGTCGACGAAGCCGGGCGTGACGGTGAGGCCGTCGGCGTCGAGCGTGCGCTTCGCGCTGCCGCTCACGCGGCCGACCTCGACGATGCGGCCGTCCTTCACGGCGACATCCGCGGTACGCGCCGCTGTGCCGGTGCCGTCGACGAGCGTGCCGCCGCGAATCAAGAGATCGAACGCCATGACTGGCCCCCGGTGTGGAGGCTCAGTCTAGGCGCGAGGCCGGGTCGTGGCGCTAGCTGCGCCGTCGACGCGAGGCGACGAGGCCTGCGGCTGTGGCCAGCAGCGCGAGGCTCGCAGGCTCCGCGACGGGCGTTCCGATCTGACCGCGAATCGCGCCCGCCGGAAACGTGCCGGTGTGCACGTTCACGTACCACAGCGACGGGTCGGCGAGTACGCCCGCGAGGTCGGAATCTGCGAGTCCCGTGCCCGTGAGCTGTCCGTTGAAGTCGATGAGGATCGGCCCGTTGGAGCCCGCAGCCGCGTTGTGGATGTGCGCACCCACGACCGGGTCGATGTTCGCGACGGTGATGGTCCACGAGATCGTGAGATTCACGTCGTCGATCAGCAGCGTCGCGGTGCCGAGCCCGTCGAGATCGCCCTGACCGGGTGTCCCAGACCCGTTCACCTCTTGCTGCCCGTCGAGCTGCACGGTGAACGTGATGATCGCAGCCGAGCTTGCTTGCGCGATCGCGAACGAGGCCGCCAGCACTAGCGCGAAGTTCCGAAGCATTCCGAGCCCTCCGATCACCTCCCCCATCAGGAAGTGGCAAGAACGGGGCAGAAGTGGCGAACCCGGCAGGCGTTCGAGCAAGCACAATTGCGCCGACCCGCGGCCCAAAGGACCGCAACCCTGCGTCCAGACTGGTTTTTCCCTGTTTCACTCCGCCCTCTGAGATTCGCTTCTCGGCTCGCAGTTCGCTCAGCAACCTTGCGTTTCCAGGCCCGGATCGGGCCGGGCGCGAACTCGGCGCTACGCTCGTTTCCCTTCAACCCCCAGCTCGAGGCCGACCATGAATCGCATTCGCGCGGCGCGCCAAGCGCGCGGCTGGACCCAAGCAGATCTCGCGACGCGCGCGAAGATTTCCGCACGCACGATTCATGCGGTCGAGAAGGGCGAAGACTGTCGGCAAGCGACCAAGCGCCGCATCCTGATCGCGCTCGCCGTGCCGTGGGACGAACGCTTCGACTACTTCCCGCGCATGCAGAGCGTGCGGCCTGCCGCCGAGATCGTCGCCGAGCGCGAGAGCGCCTGAGCGATCGTCAGGTGCGCGCGAGGTCGCTCGCGTGGCGCAGCGCCTTCTCGACTTGGTCGATCAAATCGCGTGCGCGGAAGGGCTTCGCGAGGAAGCCCGAGACGTCGCCGGGTGCGAGTCGCTCGAGCGCGTCGTCGCCGGAGTAGCCGCTCGTCAGCAGCACCGGCAGCGCGGGCGAGATCGCGCGCAGCTTCGGCAGCAACGCCACGCCGGACTCGCCGCGCAGCGTGAGATCGAGGAGCACGAGGTGAATCTCGCTGCCGCGGCGCGCGAGCGTCGCCAGCGCCTCGTTGCCGTCGTGCGCGATCTCCGCGCGCATGCCCGCGCTCACGAGGATGCGCGCGGCGACGTTCGCGACCGCCGGCTCGTCATCGACGACGAGCACCAGTGCACTCTCGTGCTCGTGCGCCGCAGGTGGTGGCGGCGGCTCGGGTTGCGATGCCCGCGCCGAGCGGGGAAGCGCGATGCGCACGCTCGTGCCGATGCCGAGCTCGCTCTCGACCGTGACTTCGCCGCCGTGCGCGCGCACGACCCCGTGCACGACCGCGAGCCCGAGCCCGCGTCCGGTTTCCTTGGTCGTGAAGAACGGGTCGAAGATGCGCGCGCGCGTTTCCGCGGTCATGCCGCGCCCGGTGTCGCGCACTTCGAGGCACACGACGTTCCCGGCGTCTGCGAACACGCGCACGTCGATCGCGCCGCCTTCGGGCGGCAGCGCATCGCGCGCGTTCGTGATCAGGTTCATCACGACCTGCCGCAGCTGCGTTGCGTCGCCCTCGACGATCATCCCCGGTGGGGTCTCGACGCGAAGCTGCCCCGACGCCAGCAAGGCAGGCGCAACCAAGCGCGGGATCTCCTCCGCGATCGCGCCGAGATCGATCGCCTCGTACGCGATCGGGCGGCGCCCGGTGAACGCGAGGATCTGTCGCGTGAGATCCGCCGCGCGCAGTGCGGCATCGCGCAGATCCTCGATCAGCCGCGCAGCCGGCGCGCCGTCGCCGAGCGTTTCGAGCGCAAGCTCCGCGTTCCCGAGGATTCCCGCGAGCAGATTGTTGAAATCGTGAGCGACGCCGCCGGCGAGTAAGCCCAGGCTCTCCAGCCGCTGCGATTCTTGGAGCTTCTTCTCAAACGCCTCGCGCTGGAGCGCCGCGCGCTTCGCGAGCGTGATGTTCGCGAGGACGCCGACCGCTCGCTTGCGTGTGCCGTCGTCGGCCAGCTCGAAACGTCCGCGCACGGAGAGCCACGCCGGCTCAGCGTCATTGCCGCCAACGCGCAGCTCGGTGCGCAGCTCTCCGACCTCGAGCATCGCCGCGACGTCGCGCTGGAGCCGCGCTTGGTCTTCCGGATGGCAGCTGTGACGCCACCCCGATTGATGTCGCGCGAGCGCAGCCGGATCGACGCCGAGTACGCGATCCGCGTCGCTCGAGAAAGTGAGGCGCCTCGAGGCGAGGTCGTACTCCCACCGAACCACCTGCGCGGCGTCGAGCGCGATCCGCGTGCGCTCCTGCTCGAGCGCAAGGGCCTGCTCGGCATGCTTCAGGTCGGTGACGTCGGTAATCGACCCTACCCAGCCGAGGATCACACCGTCGGGCGCGAGCTCGGGCGCGCTCTGAAGGCGCCCCCAGCGCGGGTCGCCGTCCCGACGCGTGAAGCGGAGATGCAGCAGGATGCTCTCGCCGCGGCGCCTCGCGCGGGCGAACGCGCGGCGGAGCGCGTCGCGCTCCTCGGGCTCGAGCACATCGAAGTAGCCGAACCCGAGGGCTTCCTCGACCGGTTGGCCCGTCAGCTCCCGCCAGCGTTCGTTCATGAACAGGCAGTGGCCGCCGGCGTCGGTGCGCAGGACGACCACGGGCACCGTCGTCGCGAGGCTCTGGTAGCGCTGATCGCTCGCGCGCAGTGCGTCGGCAGCGGCGCGTCGCGACGTCACGTCGCGCGCAATGAAGACGTATTCAGGCCTGCCACCCGGCCCCGTCACGCGGCGCGTGCGGGCCTCGAGCGTGATGACCTTGCCATCGCGGCCCACGATCGACTGCGCGCACTCCGTCGGCTCGGCGCCCTCGGCTCTCAAGCGATGCAGGTCGGCGGGATTGGCGTGGAGGCCATCGCGCGCGACCACGAGTCGCGCCTCGTCCATCGGCCGGCCGACCAGATCCTGAGGCCTCACGGAAAGCAGCCTCTCGTGGCTCGGGCTCGCGTACACCACGCGCATCTGGTCGTCGCAGACGATGACGAGATCCTCGGTGTGATCTGCCAGGCGCCGGTAGAGCGCATCGTGTCGCTGCGCCTCTTCCGTGGCCCGCCGGAGCTCGAGCACGTCGCGCCCGATCAGTAGCGTGCAGGGCGCACCCTCGAAGAGCCCGAACCCGAGCATGAACGCGAACTCCGCAGCGCCGTTCGCAAGGCGTGCGACGAACGGGCCCTGCGCCGCGCGCGAGCCCAGCGTTGCACGGAGCGCGGCTGCGATATCGGGTGCGCGATCCGCCACGAACAACGAGGCGAGCGGCGTACCGAGCAATGCGCTCGGATCCTCGAAGCCCGCAAAAGCCGCGAGCGCGCGGTTCGCGAGCAGGATCCCGTCTGCGTCCGAGATCGCGAACACGCCGGGCGCCCTGTCGAGTGCCGCGCGCCAGTCCCGCTCCGCGAGACTCAACGACTGATCGCCACCGTGGTCGATCTGCATCGATCGCCCCTGTGCTCGCACCCGAGTTTCGCAGCATACGCCGACGCGCCGGTGCGCTGCGGCGTTTATCTCGCGGGCATTTGCGACGACGATGCAATTCGCGTGGTGTGGGCCATTTCCGAATTGGCAGCGGCTCGGACGGGGCGCAAGCTGCGTGCATCGCCCGCGGCGAACGGCTCCGAAACAACTGCAACGAGGACGTCATGAAGCAGCTGCGCTCTAGCCTGTTCTTGGCCGTACT
>JANNKN010000231.1:0-20887 GCA_031396315.1 Deltaproteobacteria bacterium | reverse complement strand
CTTCGCTGTCGGCGCGGAACAGGGAGGCGAGCTCGATCATCATTAGGCGCTTCTCGGTCGCCGCTGCCGTGTAATGATTGGTGAGCAGGAAATCCTCCATCACCGTCTCGCGCGGCACGCCGAGCACACTCAGAATCATGGCCGACGCGAAGCCCGCGCGATCCTTGCCCGCGGTGCAGTGCACGAGCGCGGGCAAGTGTTCAGGCTGGGTGATGCGCTCGAACATCGCGGCGTACTGCGGTGCGAACGTCGTCGCGAACTGGCGGTTGCCCTCGATCAGCATCGCGCGCAGATCGAGGCCCTCGGTATCGCCCGACTGAATGCGCTCACGTAGATCCTTCACGATGAAGCTCTCCGCGCCGATTTCGAGCGCGGCGACTACGGGCGGGTTCGCCGTCGGGAGGCGATCCGGCTCGCTCGCCTTCTCGGGGGCCGAGCGGAAATCGCAGACGAGCTCGAGGCCGAGGCCTCCGACGATCGCGAGATCGGCGTCGGTCAAGCTCGCGAGGTTGTCCGATCGATAGAGCTGGCCCCACTTCACGCTGCGGCCGTCGCTCGTCGCGTAGCCGCCGAGATCCCGAAAGTTCGGCGCGCCTTCGAGCGCGAGGTGCCGCTTCCTCACGTGGTCGGGCATGCCGGCGTAGAGCTCACTGCCTCCGCAGGCTGCGAGCGAGCAGGCGGCGAGAACAACGAAGAGTGCGAGCGACGAGCGGCGCATGAGACCTCCGGGCGGCCGCTGCGTTAGCGCAAGCGCCCGATGCCGGGAAGGAAGCGGCCGACGCGCTGTGCCCACGCGCGGTACGGCTCGCCGTGCGTCCGCAACAAGTACGGCTCCTCGACGAGGCGAACTTGCAGCTCGACGCCCGCGACGAGCGCGAGCACCGCCAGCAGTGCCCACAGGTTGGGAACCAGAAGTGCGAGGCCGATGGCGATGGCGACCATGCCCGAGAAGATCGGGTTGCGGGCGAACGCGAACGGGCCGCTCGTGACGAGCTGCGTGCGTTCCGCGGGATCCACCCCGATTCGCCACGACGCGCCCATGCGGAGCTGCGCGGCGAGCGTGAGCGCGAGGCCGGCGGCGTAAAGAATGATGCCGAGCGCCGCCTCCACGGCTGGAATCTGCGGGACGCTGCCGCGCAACGCTGCGAATGGAGACGCGATGCCGAGCGCGATGGACGCGATCAGCAGCGCGCCGACGAGCCGTTCGAGTGCGCCCGCGCGCGCGAAACCGACCAAGCCGCTGCTGCCCGTCGTGCGCAGCTGGCGCCAAGTGCGCCAGCCGAAGGCGAGCGCGAGGTAGAGGGCGTAGCAGGCGAGTGCGAGGCGAGGCATGTCGAGTTTCCAGGTGCGCGCGCGGCCGTTCCGCGGGGCTAGAGTGCGCCGCTTCCTTGCGGAGGACCAGCCCATGACGATGCCTTACGAAGACGCGGTCACGGCGCTCACGGGCCCCGGCGGCATGTTCGAGGTGACCGACGGCGAGGTGCGCGGCGCGCGCATGAAGGTGTTCAAGAGCACGCCACCGTCCATGCGCATGCTGTTCGGCCTCGCGAAGCTGCGCGCCGCGCAGGAGTTCCTGGTCTACGAGGACGAGCGCTGGACCTTCGGCCGAGTCGCCGAAGCGTCCGACGCGTTCGGTCACGCGCTCGTCAATCACTACGGCATGAAGAAGGGCGATCGCGTCGCGATCGGGATGCGCAACTACCCCGAGTGGATCACGGCGTTCGTGGCAATCACTTCGGTCGGCGGCATCGCGGTGCTGCTCAACGCGTGGTGGACGCCCGACGAGCTCGCGTACGGGCTCGAGGATTCCGGGGCGAAGCTGCTCGTCGGCGACCTCGAGCGCATCGAGCGCGCGGCCGGCGCGATGGAACGCCTCGACATGCGCGCGCTCGCGGTGCGCTCCGAAGGCAAGCCGCTGCCGCCGCGCACCGATCGCTACGAGGATGTCGTGCGCCCCGGCTCCGCGCTGCCGGAGGTCGCGATCACGTACGACGACGACGCAACGATTCTCTACACGTCTGGCACGACGGGCCATCCGAAGGGCGCCGTCTCGACACACCGCGCCGTGCTCTCTGCGCTCGGTGCTTTCGCGTGTCGCGCAGCCGTGCAGGCGATGCGCTTCCCGAAGGACAAGGAGAAGCAGTCGCATCCGACCTGCTTCATCCTCACGATCCCGCTCTTCCACGTCACCGGTTGCGTCGCGGTCATGCTGACGTCATTCGCGGCTGGCACCCGGCTCGTGATGATGCACAAGTGGGAAGCCGAGCGCGCGCTGCAGCTGATCGAGCGCGAGCGCGTCACGAACTTCGTCGGCGTGCCCACCATGGCGTGGGATCTGCTCGAGTCCCCCGCGTTCGGGCGTTACGACACGACGAGCCTCGTCTCGGTGGGCGGCGGCGGCGCGCCCGCTCCGCCGCAGCTCGTGAATCGCATCGACAAGAGCTTTGGTGGCAAGGGGCGCCCGAACATCGGCTACGGCATGACCGAGACGAACGCTTACGGCCCGCAGAACGCCGGCGATGATTATGTGCGCAAACCGACCAGCGCGGGTCGCACGGTGCCGGTGGCCTTGGTGCGCGTGACCGACGCCGAAGGCCGCGTGCTCGAGCCCGGCCAAGTCGGGGAGATCTGGTTCCACGGCCCGCATCTGATTCGGGGGTACTGGAACAAGCCCGAAGCGACGGCGCAGACGATCGTCGACGGCTGGTTGCGCAGCGGCGACATCGGCCGCATCGACGACGAAGGCTTCGTCTACGTCGAGGATCGCGCGAAGGACATGGTGCTGCGCGCAGGCGAGAACGTGTACTGCGCCGAGGTCGAGGCCGCGATCTACGAGCACCCCGCGATCTACGAGTGCGCGGTGTTCGGCCTTCCGCACGAGCGGCTCGGCGAAGAGGTCGCGGTGGCGATCCACTTGAAGCCGAACATGCAGCTCGCGGAGCAAGAGTTGCGCGCGCATCTCACAAAACGCATCGCCGGCTTCAAGATCCCGAGCGTCGTGGTGTGGAAGAACGAGCAGCTGCCGCGCAACCCGGCGGGCAAGATCTTGAAGCGTGAGCTGCGCGACGCGCTCGCGAAGGAGCGCGCGCTGCAAGCGCCGCGGTAGCGCCGCGCGGCTCAGCGCGCCGACGCGCGCGCGTCGCCGAGCAGCACGGCGCGCAGGTCGCCTTTCGTCTGCGCGAGCAGGTAGAGCAGGTAGCCGCTCAGGAACGGCGCACCGAGGAAGAACGCGAGCATGCCGAGGGCGAGGCCGGCGCCCGAGAAGCCGTTGCGCCACGCGACCCAGAGCCCCGAGAGCGACAGCATGAACATGAAGTCGAGGTTGAACTGACCGGGCCAGCCCAGCTTCGCCATGTCGCCGAAGAAGTACGGGAACAGGTTCAGGCCGTAGTCGCCGACCACGACCGCCGTGTAGACGCCGACGGTCGACAGGATCACGATCAGCCAGGCGCGAAACGCCGTCATGGGCTCCACCTCCGCCTCACTCAATACTCAGCCAGTGCGTCGCGTTCCATTCCCTCTCGAGTAGAGTGCGCCGCCTCGCGAGGACCCTATGAAAGTTGGCGTTTGCCTCCCCTACATGAAGCTCGGGCTCGACCGCGCGACGCTGCTCGGTTGGGCGCGCGCCATCGAGGCAGGCCCGTTCGACGCGATCTCGTGCGGCGAGCGCGTCGTCGGGCCGACCGTATCGCTCGGCGCGACGATGGCGGCCGCCGCAGCCGTCACGGCGCGCGTGCGGATCGTGCCCACCTTGTACGTGCTGCCAATGCACGACGCGGTCGCGGTGGCGCAGGAGATTGCGACGCTCGATGCGCTTGCAGGCCCGGGCCGCGTCGAAGTGTGCGTAGGAGTCGGCGGCCGCGAAGTGGACTACCGCGCCGTCGGCGCAAGCTTCGAGAAGCGCCATCAGCGACAAGACGAGCAGGTCGCACGCATGCGCGCGATCTGGCGCGGCGAGCCGCCGTTCGACGGCGCAGACCCCGTCGGCCTGCGCCCCTCGCGCCCCGGTGGCCCGCCGATCTTCGCAGGCGTGATGGGGCCGAAGGCGTTCGCGCGCGCCGCCCAGTGGGCCGACGGCGTTTACGTCTGGAGCGGCAACGGCGAGAAGCACGAGACCGCCGCCTTCCTTGCACGCGCCGACGAGTCATGGAGCGCTGCGAAGCGCACCACACCGCCGCGCAAGATTGGCGGCTTCTGGCTCTCGCTCGCGAGCGGCGACGCACAGGCGAAGCTCAGTAGTTACGTCTACGACTACACGCGGGTGTTCGGCGAAGCGGCCGGCCGCGCGCTGGCGAAGACGGCGAATCGCGCGACCCCCGGCGCCGTGCGGGAGGCGCTCGACAACCTCGAGGGTGCGGGCTGCGAGGAGTGCTTCCTGGTGCCCGCGACCGCCGAGCTCGCAGAGGTGGAGCGCGCGGCGGAGCTCGTGAGCCGGCGCTGAATCGCGCGCCGCTCCGCTCGCCCGCGATAAGCTGCGCGCCTCTCAGCGAGGAGGCTCCGATGTCCGACCCGACGCGCCGCGAGCGCGGCGTCGCGATGATGAAGAAGGTCTATGCCGGCGACGTCGTCACGCCGCCGCCCGGCGCGATGCCGTTCAGCGACCTGATGCTCGAGCAGCTCTTCGCCGAGGTGTGGACACGCGAGGACAAGCTCAGCGTGCGCGACCGGCGGCTCGTGATCATGGGCATCATCGCCGCGCTCGGGGAAAAGGAGACCTTCGCGATTCAAGTGAAAGCGGCCGTGAAGAACGGCGAGCTCGCGCCGGATCAAGTGCGCGAGTTGCTGATTACGGTCGCGAACTACGCCGGCTACCCGCGTGCGGCCGGCTTGATCGCGCCAGCGGAGCAGGCGCTGGCGCAGGCCGCGAAAGACGCAGCGAAGTAGCCGCGCTCGCCGAGCCCCGTGCCGCGCGCTCTCGGATGCTCGCTTTCACGCACTAGCCACGCCATCTCGGCGCGGTAGGCCTAGGTTCCGCAGCCACTCACTGGCTCCCCCCCGATGCGCGCACGCGTCCTCGCTTTTCTCCTCCGTCACCCGATCGCGCTTGGCGCGGGCGTTCTCGCGCTCGCCGCCTGCGTCGCGTTCGGGCTCGCGCTGCCCGAAGTCGGCGACCTCGCGCGCTATCGGCCGCCGCTGCCGAGCGTCGTGCTCGATCGCTACGGCAAGCCGATCGGCGCGTTCGTCGAGCAGCGCCGGCAGCTCGTCTCACTTCGCCAGATCCCCCCGCACGTGCGCGCTGCGTTTCTCGCAGCCGAGGACGACGGCTTCTACCACCACCTGGGCGTCGATCCGGTCGCGCTGGTGCGCGCTGCGCTGGCAAACGTACGGGCGGGCGGCGTGGTGCAGGGCGGCAGCACGATCACGCAGCAGCTCGCGAAGAACCTCTTCCTTACCTCGGAGCGCAGCCTCGTGCGCAAGCTCCAGGACACGGCGCTCGCGGCGCGCATCGAGTGGGAGCTCAGTAAGGATGAGATTCTCGAGCTGTATCTGAACCAGATCTATCTCGGCAGCGGCGCCTATGGCGTGGCCGAGGCCTCCGTGACTTATTACGGGAAGCCGATCGCGAAGCTGTCGGTCTCGGAGGCTGCGCAGCTCGCGGCGCTCCCGCGCGCACCATCGCGGCTCTCGCCGCACGTGAACCCCGCCGCTGCGGAGGCAGGCCGGAAGCTCGTGATCGGGCGCATGCGGGGCACGGGTCGCCTCGACGCCCAGGCCGCACAGGCTGCGCTCGCGGAGAAGCCGCGCATTGCACCGCCGCCTCCGCCGCCCAAGGCATACGCCGACGCCGCGTACTACGTCGAGGAAGTGCGGCAGCAGCTCTTCGACGAGCTGGGCGCGGAGACGGTGCTGCGCGGCGGCTTGCGGATCGAGACGGCGCTCGATCTCGCACTGCAACGCGCCGCGCTCGCGGCGCTGCGCGGTGGCCTCGCTGCGGCGGCCGGGCGCGCAAAGCAGGCGGGCAAGGCCGTGGTACCCGAAGGTGCACTGCTCGCGCTCGACGCGCAGAGCGGCGACGTGCTCGCGATGGTGGGTGGCAGTGATTATGCTTTGAGCCGCTTCAATCGCGCGGTGCAGGCGCGCCGCCAGCCCGGCTCCGCGTTCAAGCCGTTCGCCTACGGCGCGGCGCTCGAGGCCGGCTATCCGCCGAACGTCACGCTCTACGACTACCAATACGAGCACCGCGACAAAGCGACCGGGAAGCTCTGGCGGCCGAGGAATCACTCGGGTCGCTTCAAGGGCCCGGTGAGCTTGTCGGAGTCGTTCGCGCGCTCGCTCAACAACGCAACGATCCGGCTGGTCGACGAAGTCGGCGTCGATTCGGTGATCGACTTCGCGCGGCGCGCCGGCATCCGCTCGCCGCTGCATCGCGATCTCGGCCTCGCGCTCGGCACGAACGAGGTGACGCTGCTCGAGCTCACCACGGCTTACGCCACGTTCGCGCGCGCCGGGAAGCTGCGCGATCCGCGCCTCGTGCTGCGTGTAACTGACGGTGCAGGCGAAGTGTTGCGCGAGAATCTGCGCAGCGGCGAATTGCCCGCGCGCGTAGGGAGCGGCCGGATCAGCGAAGTCGACGCGTATCTCACGACGTACCTGATGCGCGAGACCGTGCGGGCTTGGTACGGCACCGCGCATCGCGCGTCGACGCTCGACAGCGCGATCGCAGGCAAGACAGGCTCCACCAACGAGAACCGCGACGCGTGGTTCATCGGCTACTCGCCGCGCATCGTCGCGGGCGTGTGGGTCGGCAACGACGACCGCACGCCGATGGCGCGCGACCAAACCGGTGCGGGCGCGGCGCTGCCGATCTGGGTGGCTTTCATGCAGCGTGCGATCGCGCGCTTTCCGGCGGCGGAGTTCACGGTGCCCGCGGGTATCGCGTGGGCGGGCGTCGATGCCGAGAGCGGCCTACGCGTGCGGAGCTCCGTCTTTTACCCAGGCTGGGTGCCGGTCGCCGCCGAGCGCGAGAAGCGCTTCGCGAAGTTCGTGCCGTCGCCGTGGAAGGATCCCGAGCTCGTCATCGCGCCGGGCGCGGCGCTCGCGGCGGCGGCCTCGGGCGGCGCCGACGCCGCACGAACCCCAACAACCGACCCGTCGCCCGTCGGCGATCTCTTCGACGCGCTGCTCCCGCCCCAGGCCGGTGAGGTTGCGCGTGGCGAGACGCTGCCCTCGGTCGGTGCGGCTCCTCCGGGCGATCCAGCCGAGGCGCGTTGAGTCCGGCCGCTCTCGTCCCACGGCCTTGCACCTTCAAGCAAACCGGCTCGCAGAGGCCACGTGCCCCAGCGTAGACTCAGCGCGTTCCGACTCCGGCAGCTTCCGGACCCGTGAGGAGACCCGCGATGGCGATCGAGACCCACAAGACCTACTGCCGCTTCTGCCACAACTACTGCGCCTTCGAGGTCGATGTCGAGAACGGCCGCGCGGTCGCAGTGCGCGGCGACGCCACCGACGCGATCTACGGTGGCTACACCTGCATCAAGGGCCGCCAGCTGCCCGAGGCCCACGCGCATCCGGAGCGCGTGACGCGCCCGCTGAAGCGCATGCCCGATGGCAGCTACGAGGAGATCCCGCTCGCGCAGGCGCTCGACGAGATCGCGGTCAAGGTGAGAGCGATCCGCGACGTGAACGGCCCGCGCGCGATCGCAAGCTACTGCGGCACGTACGCCTTCCAGAACTCCGCGGCGCTCGCGGTTGCGAAGGCGTGGCACAAGGGCTTCGGCTCCGAGTCGTATTACACGAGCGTGACGATCGACCAGCCGAGCAAAGCGGTCGCCATGTCGCGCGCCGGCATGTGGAGCGCGGGCACGCACGGCTTCCACGAGAGCGACGTGGTGATGCACATCGGCAACAACCCGATCGTCTCGCAGTTCGCTCCGTTCGGCGGAACGCCGCCCTGGAATCCGGTGAAGGAGCTGCGCGACGCGAAGGCGCGCGGCATGAAGGTGATCGTCGTCGACCCACGCCGCACCGACATGGCGCGCCGCGCCGATCTGTTCCTGCAAATCCGCCCCGGCGAGGATCCGACATTTCTGGCGGGCATGATCCGCGTGATCCTCGACGAGAAGCTGCACGACCAGGCGTTCTGCGAGAAGTGGATGAACGGCCTAGACAAGCTGCAGTACGCCATCAGCGAGTTCGATCTCGACTACGTGGCGCAGCGCACGCGGCTCACGAGGCAGCAAATCGAGAGCGCTGCGCGCATGTTCGCCGGCGCGAAGCGGGGAATCGCCGTAACAGGGACGGGCCCCGACATGGCGCGCCATCCGACGCTCACCGAGCACCTGGTGATCTGCCTCAATCTGATCTGTGGCCGCGTGAATCGAGAGGGCGAGATCGTTCCGAACCCGGGCATCCTGACTCCTGTTACGCCGAAGAAGGCGCAGCCGACAGGGCCGTTCCCGATGTTTGGCCACGGCCCGCGCAGCCGCGTGCGCAACCTCGGCGAGATCATCGGCGAGATGCCGTCTGCCGCGCTCAGCGACGAGATCCTGCTCGAGGGCGAAGGCCAGGTGAAGGCGCTGTTCGTGCTCGGCGGCAATCCGCTCGTCGCGTGGCCCGATCAAGCGAAGGCGGTGCGGGCGATCGACGCGCTCGAGCTGCTCGTCTGCATCGACGTGCGCCGCGCTGCGACCGCGAAGCACGCGGACTACGTGCTGCCGGGCAAGATGTGTCTCGAGCGCGCCGACGTGCCGATTCTTTGCGACACCTGGTACGAGCTGCCGTATACGCATTACACACCGGCGATCGTGGACGGCCCGGAGGGCTCGGATCTCCTCGAAGAGTGGGAGCTCTACTGGGAGATCGCCGCGCGGCTCGGCACGCCGATCAAGCTCGCGGGCGGCGAGCTGCCCCTCGATCGCAAACCGACCAAGGATGAAGTGCTCGCGTGCATGCTCGCAGGCGGTCGCATTCCGTTCAGCGAAGTGCAGAAGCACCGCGGCGGCACGGTCTACACCGAAGTCGAGCAGATCGTGCAGCCCGCCGACGCGAATTGCGACAAGCGTTTCGAGATGGCGCCAGAAGGCATCGTCGAAGAGCTCGCCGAGGTTCGCCGCGAGTCGCTCGCCGACGCATTCTCGCACAGACTCATCAGCCGCCGGCTGCGTCAGGTCTACAACTCGTCGGGCAAGGATCTGCCGGACAGCCGCAAGAAGGGCACGACGAATCCCGCGTTCATGAACCCCGGCGATCTCGAAGAGCTCGGCGCGCACTCCGGCGACGTGCTCGAGATCGCGTCTGCGCACGCGATGATCTACGGCGTCGCCGAAGCGGCGGAGGACGTGCCGGCCGGCGTCATCTCGATGGCCCACGCCTGGGGCGATCCGAGCGCGAACCCGAAAGACGTGCGCGACATCGGCGCGTCGACCAACGCGCTGATTTCGAACGAGGTGAATTTCGACCCGATCACTGGCATGGCGCAGCAAAGCGCGATTCCAGTGAACGTACGGCGCGCACCGGTTTTGATCTGAGCTCGAGCGGGTTCGTGGCTCGTGCACGACGTTTGCATCGGCTCGCTGGCGTCGGGCTCACGCTGCTCGTCGTTGCGAGCGCTGCGTTCGCGGCGGAGCCTTCGCTGCGCGCGGGCTTCGGGCGCGCGCCGATCACGCCGGTAGTCGCGGATTCGTGGACGGACGTCGACGGCGATGGCAGGTACGACGAAGACGTCGACCGATTCCATGATCGCAACGCGAACGGGCGTTTCGACGCGGTTTACATGGCGGGCTTCCAGAGCCCGCGGCCGGCGGCGGGCGTGCACGACGAACTCGAGGCCGTCGCCGCGGTGTTCGACGATGGCACGACGCGAGTCGGCATCGTGGCGGTGGACGTCGTCGGGCTCTCGCACACGTTCGTCCTGAAGGTGCGCGCCGTCTACGCGAAGGAACTCGGGCTCGACTACGTGCTCGTGCACGCGACTCATAATCACCAAGGCCCCGACACTCAGGGCCTCTGGGGGCGGTCGCGGCTGCGCGGTGGCGTCGCCGACGGCTACCTGAAGTTCTTGCGGCAGCAGATGGGGACGGCGCTCGCACAGGCGGTGCGGCGGCTCGAGCCCGCGGAGATCTCGGTCGCGGAGATTCGCGGACAGGATCGCGAGTTCGGCACCGTGGACACGCGCAAGCCGGAGGTGATCGACGACGGCCTGCGCGTCGCGATCGTGACGCGCGCCGGCGGCGACGATGTGCTCGGTACGCTCCTGAATTTCGGCAACCATGTCGAGCTGTTATGGGATCGCAACTTCGAGCTCAGCGCCGACGTCGCGGGCTGGGCGCGCCGCGGCCTCGACGCGGGCCTCGTCTACGACCGCGTGCTCTACAAGCCCGGTCTCGGCGGCACGACGCTCTGGCTCACCGGCAACATCGGCGGCCTGATCACCACCACGCCGCGCGTCTCCGTAATGGATCCGCGCAGTGGGGAACTGGTGGCGAAGCCATCCCAGGAGAAGGCGCGGGCGCAGGGCTACCAGATCGCGGAGGCGGTGCTCGAGGCGCGCACGGCGGGCGAGTTCGCGCGCGTCGCGGCGCCGCGCGTCTCGGTGGTGAAGCGCGAAATCGAAGTGCCCGTCGCGAATTGGCCGCTCGTGACGGCCGCGACCTTGGGTGTGCTCGAGCGCGATCTCGACCTGCGCTTCGGCTTCGCCACGGCGAGCGAGGTGGCGCTGGTGCGCATCGGCGAGCTGTGGATCGCGTGCGTGCCCGGGGAGCTCTATCCCGAGATCGCGGTCGGCGGGATCGAGAATCCGCCGGGCGCGGACTACCGGGTCGCGCCGGTCGAGGTGCCTCCGCTGCGCGGCGCGATGCGTGGTCGCGTAAACATGATGGTCAACCTCGCGAACGACTCGCTCGGCTACATCATCCCGCGCAGCGAGTGGGACGAGGACGCCCCGTGGATCTACGGCGGCTCCGAAGCGAGCTACGGCGAGAGCGTCTCAGCGGGGCCGGACACCGCGCGTATCGTGCACCGCGCGCTGCTGCGCGTGTTCGCGCTCGCGAATGGCGAGCGCGCGGCGAGAAAGAAAAAGTGAGTGGCGCGACGCGCAGGCGAGGAACGCGATGACGGAAATTGCCGTCGTCTTTCACTCCGCGACCGGGACCACGAAGCGGATGGCCGAGGCGGTGTACGCGGGCTCCGGGAGCGCGGCAGGCGTGCGCGCGTCGCTGCACGAGATCCGTTCGGCGGACATCTCGGGGGGTCGCTGGATGAACGACGCGCAGCTGGCGCAGCTCGACGCTGCGCACGCGATCGTGTTCGGCTGCCCGACCTTCATGGGCGGCCCCTCCGCGCAGCTGAAGGCATTTCTCGATGCGACGCTCTCGCGCTGGTACGCGCGCGCATGGGCGAACGAGCTCGCCGCGGCCTTCACCGTCTCGAGCACGCCCAGCGGCGACAAGCTGCAGACGCTCACCGCGATCGCGGTGACGGCATGCAGCACGGCATGATCTGGATCGGCGTGGACCAGTTACCGCTGAACGCGGAGCAGCTGAATCGCCTCGGCGTCTACGTCGGGGCGGCGGGGCAGGCGGACTACTCGACACAGCCGCCCGGCGTGCAGGCGCCCGACCTGCAGACTGGCGAGCGGCTCGGCGTGCGCGTCGCGAAGATTGCGCAGCTGCACGCCGGCATGGAGAATTAGGGGAACCGCATGCTCGAGCTACGCCCCGGCTGCGAACGCTGCGATCGCGATCTGCCGCCCGATTCGCGGGAGGCGCGCATCTGCTCCTTCGAGTGCACGTTCTGCCGCGAGTGCGCCGAGGTCGCGCTCGCGGGCCGCTGCCCCAACTGCGGTGGCGATTTCGCGCGCCGACCCATTCGCCCGCCGGAGAAGCTCGCGAAGAATCCTGCGAGCACGCAGCGCGTGTTCAAGCCGCCGCCGGGCGCGCGATGAGGCCGCGTCCGCTCTGGATGGCAGCGATGGCCGCGCTCTGCGCTCTCGGCACCGCGTTTCTCGTCTATCGCGACCTCACGCTGCCCGCCGTTCGCGACGTCGAGGTGTGGCTCGGCTACGAGCTGCGCGGGCGCGCCGCGTTGCTCACGGCGCCACTGCACTGGGCGATCCTCGGTGTGGGCGCTTGGGCGTACTGGACACAGCAGCGCTGGATCGCGCTCGCGACGGCAATTTATCTCCACTACGTCGCGCTCTCGCACCTGATCTGGAGCGAAGCGAGCCCGATCGGGCGCGGCTGGCGGATCGGCCTCGCGCAGGCCGCCGGCTTCAGCGCGCTCGCGATTCCTTTCTGGTGGAAGCACCGCGCCGAGCGCGCGGGTAGGATTGCGCCGCCTCAATAATCGCGCCCTGGAGTCTTCCATGTCCGCTCCCAAGCCGCGCACGCTCGGTGCGATCCTCTATCCGCAGTTCGAGCTGCTCGATCTCTATGGGCCGCTCGAGATGTTCGGCTGCCTCGGCAGCAAACTGCGGATCGTCACCGTCGCCGAGCAAGAAGGGCCCGTGAGTTCGACGCCGGGCCCGGCCACGGTCGCCGAGCACTCGTTCGCGAACGCGCCGCCGCTCGACCTGCTGCTCGTGCCGGGAGGACTCGGCACGTTCCCGCAGCTGAAGAACGAGGCGCTGCTCGGCTTTCTGCGCGAGCGCGCGCCGCGCGCAGAGGTCGCGATGTCGGTTTGCACCGGCTCCGCGCTGTTCGCGGCGGCGGGGCTGCTCGATGGCCGGCGCGCCACGACCAACAAGCAGTTCTTCGACATGACGATCGCGAGCGGACCCGCCACGAAGTGGGTGCGCGAGGCGCGCTGGGTGACGGACGGGAACCTCGTCACGTCCTCGGGCGTCTCCGCCGGAACCGACATGGCGCTCGCGGTAATCGCGCAGCTGTTCGGCCAGCCTGCCGCGCAGGACATCGCGGACGTCACCGAATACGAGTGGCAGAAGGACGCGACGCGCGATCCGTTCACCAAGTTTCTCAATCAGGCGAAGCTCATGCCGGAGCCGCGCGCGTGAGCGTCCGCAGCGCTGCGGCAGAGTGCAAGGGTGAGCCCGGCCGCGTCGCGCCGGAGATCGACCGTAACAAGTGCGAAGGCAAGGCCGACTGCCTCCGCGTCTGCCCATACGGGGTGTTCGAAATGGGCGTGCTCGCGCGCGAGGAGCGCGGTGCACTCTCGTTGCTTGGCCGCTTGAAGGGCTGGGCGCATGGATACAAGCAGACGTTCGTCGTGAAGCCCGCGGATTGCCACGCGTGCAAGCTGTGCGTCGACGCGTGTCCCGAAGACGCGATCCAGCTCGTCGCGATTCGGAGCTGAAGGCGTGCCCGCGTTCTCGAAGCCGCCCGTCGTCTCCGCCGAACAGGCCGCCGCACTGGTGAAATCAGGCGATTGGGTCGACTACGCGATCAACGGCGCGCAGCCCATCATGTTCGATCGCGCGCTCGCCGCGCGAGCGAACGAGCTGCGCGGCGTGAAGATCCGCAGCGGCCTCGCGCTGAAGCCGCGCGCAGTGCTCGAAGCCGATCCGACGGGCGAGAGCTTCTCGCTGCTCGCGTGGCACTTCAGTGGCGCCGATCGCAAGGCGCACGATGCCGGCCTAACGCACTACATCCCGATGAACTTCGGCGAGTCGCCTGACTACTACCGCCGCTTCATCGAACGCGTCGACGTCGCCTGCATCCAGACGGCTCCGATGGACGAGCACGGCTACTTCAACTTCAGCTCGGCCGTGACGTACTTGAAGGCAATGACCGAGCGCGCGCAGAAGATCGTGGTCGAGGTGAACCCCACGTTCCCGCGCGTGTTCGGCTGCGAAGAAGGCGTGCACGCGAGCGAGGTCGATTTCGTGATCGAGGGCGACGGCTCGCCGACGCCAGTTCTGCCCGCCGCGCCGCCGACAGAGGTCGACAAGACGGTCGCGCGAACCATCGCCGCCGAGATCGAGGACGGCTCATGCCTCCAGATCGGCATTGGCGGCATGCCGAACGCGGTCTGCTCGATGCTGAAGGACGCCGGCGCGAAGGAGCTCGGCGTGCATACCGAGATGCTCGTCGACGGCATGATCGAGCTCTACGAGGCGGGGCTGATTACGGGCTCGCGCAAGCAGCTCAACCGCGGTCAGATGATCTTCACCTTCGCGCTCGGCTCGCCGCGGCTCTACGAGTTCATCGACCAGAATCCCGGCGCGCAGAGCTACGCGGTCGACTACACGAACCTGCCCGACAACATCGCGCGCAACGAGCGCGTCGTGTCCATCAACAACACCACGCAGATGGATCTACAAGGCCAGGCGGCGAGCGAATCGAGCGGGCACCGCCACATCTCGGGCACCGGCGGGCAGCTCCAGTTCGTGCGCGGCGCGTATCAATCGAAGCGCGGCAAGTCGTTCATCTGTTTGTCTTCGGTCTACGAGCGCGGCGGCAGGCGCGAGAGCCGCATCGTCACCACGCTCACGCCCGGCAACATCGTGACGACGCCGCGCTCCGACACGATGTACGTCGTCACCGAGTACGGCATGGTGAACCTGAAGGGGCTCTCGGTGCCCGAGCGCGCGAAAGCGCTGATCGGCATCGCGCACCCGGATTTCCGCGAATCGCTCGAACGCGAGGCGCGCGAGAAGCAGCTGATTCCGCGCGCGTGGCGGTGAACCGACCGCGCGACGAGGAGGCGACACGATGAGCGCACTCGCGGGCAGCTTCGTCGCTACGCATCCTCAGCTGTCGCTGAAGCAGCGCAAGGAGTGGGTGGAGATCCTCGTCGACTTCGAGACGCGCAATCAGTACGCGGTGTCCGGAGCACGCGGCGAGGAAGTCGGCACGCTCGCGGAAGAGGGCGGCGGAATCCTGCGCATGATCACGCGCTTCCTGCTGCGCTCGCATCGCCCGATCGAGGCCGCGGCCTGCGATCGCGCGGGCGCGGTGGTGTTACGACTGAGCCGTCCGTTCTTCTGGTTTTTCTCGGAGCTGAACGTCGCCGACGCGCAGGGCGTGAAGCTCGGCAGCGTGCATCGGCGCTTCGCGATCCTGAGCCGCCGCTACGACTTGCGCGACGGCTTCGGCCGCACCTTCGCGCGCGTGAAGAGCCCCATCTGGCGCATCTGGACGTTCTTCGTGAAGGCCGACGACGGCCGCGACGCGACGATCGGTAAAAAATGGGGCGGCGTGCTCCGCGAGGTGTTCGCGGATGCCGACACCTTCGGCATCGATTTCTCGCTCGCGAGCTGGGTGCCCGAAGAGCGCGCGGTGATCTTCAGCGCGGCGGTGGCGATCGATTTCGACTTCTTCGAGAACAATCAGGGCGTCGGCGGGATGCTCGACATTCCATTCGATTGATCGAAGCGGAAAGGAAGCGGAACATGGTTCGCTCGGCACCGCAGCGCGTCTCCGCCGCGAGAGCCGCCGCGCTGGTGAGAAGCGGCGACTGGATCGATTATGGCGCAGGTGCGGTGCAGCCGAGCGCGTTCGATCTCGCTCTCGCGGCGCGCGCGGGCGAACTGCGTGGCGTGAAGATCCGCGCGAACTTCACTGGCGCGCCGCGCGCCGTACTCGAGGCGGATCGCACGGGCGAAGCGTTCACGTGGCTCTCGTGGCACATGAGCGCCTACGACCGCGCGCACGCCGATCTCGGCCTCGCGCACTACATCCCGATGAACTTCGGCGAGGCGCCGGACTACTACCGTCGCTTCATTCCGCCCGTGGATCTGATCTGCATTCAGGCGGCGCCGATGGGCGGCGGCTGGTTCAATTTCGGCATCGCGGCCACCTACCTGCGTTCGATCCTGGAACGTGCGAAGTGCATCGTGATCGAGGAGAACTCCGCGCTGCCGGTGATGCTCGGCGGCGAGAACGCGATTCACGCGAGCGACGTGCAGTTCGTGATCACGGGCGACGGTGCGCCGCCCCCCGAGCTGCCGAACCCGCCCGCGAACGACGTCGACCGCGCCGTCGCGAAGCAGATCGCGGAGCAAATCGAGGACGGCGCGTGCCTGCAAATTGGCGTCGGCGGCATGCCGAACGCGGTGTGCTCGCTGCTGCGCGAGACGGGCGTGCGCGATCTCGGCATCCACACCGAGCTGCTGACCGAGAGCATGCTCGAGCTGTACGAGGCGGGAGTGATTACGGGTGCGCGCAAGCGACTGAACCCTGGCCAGATGGTGTGCACGTTCGCGGGCGGTTCGCGACGGCTCTACGAGTTCGTGCACCGAAACCCGGCGGCGCAGAGCTTCGCGGTCGACTACACGAACACGCCGGAGATCGCCGCGCGCAACGACCACCTGATCGCGATCAACAGCACCACCCAGATCGACCTACAGGGCCAGGCTGCAAGCGAATCCGCAGGGCATCGCCACATCTCGGGAACCGGCGGCCAGCTGCAGTTCGTGCGCGCCGCCTACACGTCGCGCGGCGGCAAAGCGTTCCTGTGCCTGCCGTCGACGCACGAGAGAAAGGGCGTGCGCAAGAGCCGGGTCGTCTCGACTCTCACGCCCGGCAACATCGTCACGACGCCGCGTACCGACGTGATGTACGTCGTCACGGAGTACGGCTGCGTGAACCTGAAGGGGATGTCGGTGCCCGAGCGCGCGCGAGCGCTCATCGGGCTCGCGCACCCGGAGTTTCGCGAGCAACTAGCACGTGAGGCGCGCGAGCTGAGGATGATTCCGCGGGGGTGGAGCTGAGAGCTGAGCCGCGAGCGCGGGAATTAGGGAACGACGAGCGGACGAAGTGGCTGCCCTCGTCCGCTCGCCCTCGGGAATCCGCGGGCTACTTCGCCTTCTTGGCTTCCTCCTCGTGGAGCTTCGCGAGTGCCTCGTACTCGGCGGCGACGGACGTGTTGTCCGCCGCGATCTTCTTGCAGTGCGCCTGCATGCTCGTGCGCTGGAAGAATTTTCCACCGCTGTAGGTACGCCCCATGCTCTCGTGCTGCTTCGCTTCGGCGCGCGCAGTCCTGGCCTTCGCGCGGTAGTGCGTCGCGAGCGCAGCGTGATCCGCCGGCGAGTGCGCCATCTCCACGACGAGCTGCTCGAGGGAATGAGCGCCTTCCCCTGCCGCCGCGAGTCCCGGCGAGAGAGCCAGAGCTCCGAGAAGAAGTGTTACTGCGATTTGGCTGTTCATTGCATCCTCCACGAATGAGTTGAAGCCCGGCGGCCGCTGGCCGCAGGGCGAGTCGGTGGGACTACGGCCGAAATGCGAATTGGTGACTCTCACCGCACACCTCGGCTCGAGTGGGGCAGCGTGGAACGCATGCGACCTCGCTCGTGGCGGCAGGCGCTCCGCGTGCCGCAGCAGAGAGCGGGCGCGTGCAGCTCGGTCTGGCACGTTCGATGCACAGAGGCGCGAGTAGTCACCGGACGAGGTCTCGCGCCGTATGCCCATTTCGAGCTGCCCAACGGCACACGGAGAGGTTTCGGATGCGACGCTCATGGCGCTTTACGTCGACGGCGCCCCTGCCGGTTTCGACGAGCTGTTTCGGCGCTACCAGGGGCGCGCCTACGCCTATTTCCTCAAGCGCACCCATTCGCGTGAGCGCGCTCAGGATCTCTATCAGGAGCTCTTTCTCCGGATCCACCGCGCGCGGGATTCCTACGATCCTGCGCGCGCCTTCCCGCCGTGGTTCTTCCAGATCGCCCATCGGCTCTGGATCGACGATCAGCGCCGCCCGTATCGCTCGCATGAGGTCTCGATGGGAGAACAAGAGCCGATCGCACCGAGCGCTGGCGACGCGGAGGATCGACAGGAGCTCGAGCAGATTCTCGGCGCTCTCTCGCCGAATGAACGCTACGTCCTCATTTCCGCGAAAGCCGAAGGCATTGCCTATCCGCAGCTTGCAGCCGAGCTCGGGAAGTCCGTGGATGCGATCAAGCAGATGGCTTCGCGCGCAATGCGGCGGATTCGGTCCGCGGACATCGCCGTCGGGTGCTCGACCCAGCGTGCGCGTTAGGCGCGGCTCGCCTGGACCGAGTCTCTAGGCTTCGCGCATGGAGAGAGAAAGCACGCCGCACGACCTCCGCGAGGGCGTGCGATCGGGAATCCTCTCCGCCATCGGGCAAGACGCGGACCTGCGCGGCGGTCGAACGGCGCGTCTGCTCGCGGCCGCAGGCGCGCTCGGAGTGTTCGGCGCGATCGGCGTGACGCTCTTGCTTTCCGGGCACCCCTATGGCCACCACCCCGCGTCGCACGTCGTCATCTTCACGGCGATTTGGTCCGGGCTTCTGGTCGTGAGCTTGGCGCTCGCGTTTCTGCAAGTACGAACGCCCACGCTCCCACTTGCGCGCTCCGCAGGCGTCGGGCTCCTCGGACTCGGGCTGGCTGGCCTGTGCGGCGCCCTCTGTCCGGACCCGCACTTTCTACAATGGTGGGGCTCGACGGAGGTCGGTGGCCGGCTGAGCGCGCTCGGCGGCACGGCGCTCAGTGTTGTGTGCTTCGGCTTTGCCACATCGCTCTGCATTGGAGCGGTCGCCAGTGTTCTCGCGCTCGGCGGGGCTCGTCGCGGCCCGATTCGACCGCTGCTTCCGGCTGCGGCACTGCTCCTTCTGCTCGCGCCAGGAATCGCCCTCCAGTCCTTCGGCACTTCCTCGGCGGTATTCGGGGGATGGATCCTCGGGACCGCGGCGGGCGTCTTCGCCGGCGTAATGGCTGGAATGCGCGCACGCGCATGGATCGGCGCGGCCTAGGCCCGGGTGAGATCCGTGTTTGTCACCGACCGCAGCCGCCCGGAGTTGTTACAAGGATTCCCGTTCCAGCGAGCACGCGCGGTGTCGTGACGACGCATCCCCGCGCGAATTTTCAGGGAACCGCGCCGACGGCTCAACTCGTCAGCGACATCTTGTAAGTCACGAGCGCCACCGCGACCTCGCGGCCCGCTGCGTCCGTCACGCTCACTTCGCCGGTGCAGATCTCCTTGCCGCGCCGGCGCACGCGCGCGTCGGCGACGAGATCCTGGCCGCGGCCCGCCGACACGAAGTTGATGCTGAAGCCGATCGTCGTACCGCGCGCCTTCGGCGACGCCTCGGGGTGCGCCCAGAACGCGGCGGTCGCCGTCGCATCGACGAGGCCCGCGATCGCGCCGCCGTGCACGGTGTCGCCGAGTGTCGTCACCTCGGCGCGGTACGGCAGGCGCACGCGCACGCGATCGGGCTCGGCGCTCACGAGCTCGAAGCCGAGCAGCTTGCCGTAGGGCGAGCGCACGATCGCGATGTCGACGAGTTGGCGCACAGCATCCGGAAGTGTGGACATGGAGTCTCCAATTCGAAGGCGCGCAGCGTACTCGAGTGTCGCGGCGCGCGGATTCGACGAAAACTCGCCGCCGAATCGTCATCGGTACTTCCTCGGCGGGGAATCGAGGCGTTCGCTTAGGATGCGCGCACAGCGAGGGGAGCACCGGATGCGCGCAGATCACGAGGCGCTGGTCGCAGTCGCGAAGCGGCACGCGGAGGCGGAGGCGAACAGCGATCTCGCCACCACGCTCGCGACGCTCGAAAACGATCCGATCTACGAGCTGGCGACGCTCGGGCTCTCGTTCCGTGGCCGAGCGGCCGCGCAAACTTATTACGAACATTTCTTCGGCACGTTCCAGCCGTGGATCGCGGGCTTCGAGCTCGTGAATCAATGGGCCACGCCGGAGGGCCTCGGCGAGGAGTACTGGCTCGATCTCGCGCTGCCGGGTTGTGAGCGCGAGCGGCATCGCATCGTCGGCATCCTCGTGTTCGGCGCGACGAAGCTCGCCGGCGAGCGCCTGTATGCGAGCGAGCGACTGCTGCGCGTGATGCTCGGACCCGCCTACGAGATCGCGGAGCAACAGAGCGGGCGGCGTCCGGCCGGCGACGTGCGTGTGCACGATGTTGCGCGCGCGCTGGCGGAGGCGCCGCTGCTCGCGATCACCGGCGAAACGACGGGCGCGGAAGTGAGCTCGAGCTACCGGGGTTTCGGCGCGCTCGGCGCCCATGGCCTCGGTGGCCGCCGCTTCTCAGGCATGTCGCCCTGGGAGCGGCACCCGTTCGACGACGAGCTGCTCTACACGGTCGACGGCGAAGCGGAGATCACGCTGCTGACGGAGGCGGGCGCGACCACGCACACGTTGCGCGCGGGGACGCTGTTCGTGGTGCCGAGAGGCGCGTGGCATCGCCAGCACGCGCGCGACGCCGTAACAATCTGGGGCGCGACGAACAGCGCGCACGACGAACTCTCGTTCGAGGAGGATCCGCGCGCGGTGAAGCCAGCATGAGCGCGCTGCACGTCCGGGACGCGACGCTCGCCGACACGCCCGCGATGGGGCAGCTCCACGTCGAGGCTTGGCGCGCGGCGTACGCGGGCATCATGGGCGCGGAGTTCCTCGCGAGCCTGGATCCGCTCGAGCGAGAGGATCTCTGGCGCGGCTTGATCTCCGGCGGCACTCGGGTACTCGTCGCACTCGAGGGCCGGCGCGTGCGCGGCTTCGCTTGTTACGGTGCCGAGCGCGACGACTCCGAGACGCCTGGAATCGGCGAGCTCATGGCGATCAATCTTCACCCAGATGCGTGGCGGCATGGCATCGGTTCCGCGCTGCTGGCCGCGGTCGCTCTGCGATTGCGCGAGGCGGGCTTTCGCGAGGCGGTGCTCTGGGTGGTGCGAGAGAACACGCGCGCTCGCGCGTTCTACGAAGCGCGCGAGTGGCGCGCCGACGGCGCCGAGAAGCACGACGCCGGCGCTTGGGGCACCGTCGTTCACGAGCTGCGCTACCGGCGTTCGCTCTAGCCAGCCCCTAACGCCCGCGGAACGTCGGCTCGCGCTTCTCCACGAATGCGCGCGCGGCCTCGCGGTGATCTTCCGTCAGGCCCGTGTGCACGTGGTGCGTGGCCTCGAGGTCGAGGCACTCGAACACGTCGCCGCCGCTCGCCGCGCGGTTCAGGTTCTCCTTCATGTAGCGGTACGCGACGGCCGGGCCGTGCGCGAGCCGCAGCGCGAGCTCGCGCGTCGCCTGC
>JANNKN010000220.1:0-31032 GCA_031396315.1 Deltaproteobacteria bacterium | reverse complement strand
GCCATGGACGGCTACGCGCTGCGCGCCGCCGACGTCGCTGCGCCGGGCGCGCGGCTGCGCGTCGCGTACGTGGTGGCGGCGGGCGGGCAGGCGCCGCGCGCGCTCGCGGCGGGGGAGGCCGCGCGCATCTTCACCGGTGCGCCCGTTCCCGCCGGCGCCGACACCGTCGTGCGTCAGGAAGACACCGAGGCGCGCGCGGGTGAGGTGCTCGTGCAAGTCGCCGCCGTGCGCGGCGAGAGCGTGCGCGAGGCCGGCGAGGACGTGCGCGCGGGGGATCTCGTGCTCTCGACGGGCGTGCGCGTCGGGCCGGCCGAGGTGGGCATGCTGGCGTCGCTCGGCCACACGCTCGTGCACGTGCATCGGCAGCCCACGGTCGCGGTGCTCTCGGGCGGCGACGAGCTCGTCGAGCCGCACGAGGAGCCCACGAACGGCCGCATCGTCTCGTCGAACGCGTACACGATCGCGGCGCAGTGCCGCGAGGTCGGCGCGCTCCCCAACAACTTGGGCATCGCGCGCGACACGCCGGGCGACCTCGAGCGCTTGCTGCGCGCGGGCCTCGCTGCGGACGTGCTCGTCTCGAGCGCGGGCGTCTCGGTCGGCGATCACGACCACGTGCGCCCGACACTCGAGAAGCTCGGTGTTCGCCTCGCATTTTGGGGCGTCGAGATGAAGCCCGGCTACCCGATCGCGTTCGGGCGCGCGAACGACGGCGAAGGCGCGTTCGTGTTCGGCCTGCCGGGCAATCCGGTCTCGGCGATGGTGACCTTCGAGCTGTTCGTGCGGCCGCTGTTGTTACGGCTCGCTGGCCGGCGCGAGTCGGCGCGCCCCGAGATCGAGGCGGTCGCCGGCGAGGCCTTCCGCAAGAAGCCCGGTCGCGAGCACTACGTCCGCGTCTTCCTCGAACGGCGCAGCGACGGCGTCGTCGTCGCTCGCACGACCGGAAATCAGAGCAGCGGCGTGCTGCGCTCGATGACGCTGGCGGACGGGCTGCTCGTCTTCCCGAGCGAGGCGAGCGAGATCGCGGCGGGCTCGCGCGCGCGCGTGATCGTGCTCGACGAGAGCTTCTTCGCGCGGGCTGCGACGTGAGCGTTCCGCGGTGAGCGGCGAATCGCGCATCGCGAACGTGAGCGCCGCGCTGTTGTTGGGCGGAGCCTCGACGCGCATGGGTCGCGACAAGGCCCACCTGGTGATCGCGGGCGAGCCCGCAGCGGAGCGGCTCGCGAAGCTGCTCGCGGGCTTGTTCGAGGAGGTGCTGCTCGTCGGCGGCGATCCGCCCACGAGCGCGCCAGGCCGCCGCGTCGCGGACGCCGAAGGCCCGCGCTGCGGTTTGCTCGGCGTCGCGACGGCGCTCGCCGCTGCACGCGAGGAGCGCGTGCTCGTGCTCGCGACCGACCTGATGGCGATCACGCCGGATCTCTTGTTGGGGCTCACCGCCTTTCCCGAGGCCGACGCCGTCGTGCCGCGCGCGGGCGGCTTCGCGCAGCCGCGGTGCGCGCTCAATCGCCGCGCGCCCGCGCTCGCGGCGGCGCAGCATTGCCTCGCACGCGGGAAGCTCGCGCTGAACGCGATGCTGGACGGGCTCGCCGTGAGCTGGCTCGAAGGCGACGACCTCGCCTCGCTCGATCCAGACGGCCGCGCGCTCGCGAACGTGAACACCCCCGACGAGTACGCGCGGCTCGCGGCGCGCGAGGCGCGGACGTGAGCGGGTGGCGCGCGCGCGCTGCGAGCTTCGGCTTCGCGCTGCGCGGCATCGCCGCGTTCGCGCGCGAGCCCAACGCGCGCATTCACCTCGCTGCCGCGTTCGCGGTGAGCGCGCTCGCCGCGTGGCTGCGCGTCTCGCGCGCGGAGGCTGCGCTGCTCGCACTCGCGATCGGCGGCGTGCTCGCGGCCGAGGCGCTGAACACGTCGCTCGAAGCGCTCGCGGATCGCGTCGCGCCGGCCCCGCACCCGCTCGTCGCGAAGGCGAAGGACGTTGCCGCGGGCGGCGTGTTGCTCGCAGCACTCGCGGCTGCCGTCGCGGGGCTGTTGGTGTTAGGACCGCCGCTACTCGAGAAGCTCGGAATCTGAGCGCTGGCGCTCCCGTGGCGGCGGACTCGTCGCCCGAAGCACTCAGAAGCGGAAAGTCCAGCCCAGCTTGGTGGTCAGGCCTGCGCTCTGGAAGCGGAAATCGCGGCCTTCGATGTCGCTCGCGCCTTGCGACTGGTTCCAAATGATCACGAGCTCGTTGCCGGGCTGAAGGATCCAGCGCAGGCGGCTGTTCCAGCCGACCGAGCTGCTCAGGTTGTCGTACTGCGCGAACGTGTCCCAGCTGATGTCCGGCGTGAAGATGATCTGCGCGCGCAGCCGCACGAGGCGCTGGACGAAATCGCCGCTGCCCTCGCAGCTCAGCGGCGCACACACTTCGAAGCCGGCGGGCAGATCCGCGCGGTTCTCGACGTAGTCGAGCTGCCCGTAGAAGTGCTTGCTCAGCCGGAGCTCGGCACTCGCTTCGATCGAGTGGAGCTTGCCGCCGAAGAAGCCGCCGTACGAGTAATCGAGGTAGAGCGCGACGGGGCGCGATTGCGCCATGCCGAAGCCGACCTGCACGCGGCGCCAGTCGAAACGCTTCGCCGGGATGCAGAGCAGCGGCGTCTCGTTGATGTAGAAGCCGGCGCAGTCGGAGTAGATGTCGACGTCGGAGATGATCTCGCTGCGCGATTCGGCGCCGAGGTAGATGAAGTCGTCGAGCTGATTGTGGATCTCGAGAAACGTCGGGTTGAGGATCAACGTCTGCAGGTGCCCGTCGAGTCCCTGCACCAGATCGGCTTCCAAGAAGCTGTCGTAGGTCCGCACGTAACCGCTTGCTGGCCGCCAGCGCTTGCGCGCGAAGGTGTGGAACTGGTCGACGCCGGGGCGATTCACGAAGCCGAGCGCCGGATCGAAATCCTCGCCGATGCGCGACCACGATGCGTCTACGAACCAGTGATCGTTCGGGTAGCGGAAGCGCAGGCCGTAGGCCTCGTCGCTCTTCGAGTCGAAGTCGTCGCGGCGGGGACCCGAGTCGGGCACCAGCTCGCGGAACTCGCGCGCGTGGCCAGACAGGCTCGTGCGCTGCGCCCAGCCGATCAGCTCGGCGATCTGGTTGCCTCGCACGTGGCTCGAGCGCAGGCGGAAGTCCGCGCCGACGGTCGAGCCCGTGCCGGGGCTGTTCGGGTCGCCGTATGTCGCGATCACGCCCGCGGTGGACTCCGCGCCGAAGTTCCACTTCGCGCGCGCCACCGACAGGTTCTTGTTGCCGATGCGCAGATTCGTTTCGCGCGCGGCCGACGCCCGCTTGCCGCACTCGCGCTGGTCGCGTGCGACGTCGAGGTTGCAGTGCAGCTCGAAGTCTTCGAGCTGCACGTTCATCACGCCGAAGTTGAGGCGCCCGACGCGGCCCGTGACCTTCGCGCCGGCGCGGATGTCGAGGATGTCGGTGCCCGCGACGCCGGTCGGATCCGAGAAGATGCCCACCTTGCGCGTGAAGAACGGCATGCCATTCGGGTTCGAGATGTCGTTGAACATGACCTGCTCGCCGATGCCGCCGAAGTCGAAGATGCCGGCGTCCTGCAGGAAGAAATCGCGCGTCTCGGGGAAGAACAGCGCGAAGCGGTCGAGGTTCACTTGGCGCGCGTCGATGTCGGAGTCCGAGAAGTCGGTGTTGAAGGTGAGCGCGCCGGTGATCGAGGGCGTGAGCTTGTAGTAGACGTCGAGGCCGGGATCGAGCGTCGAGTAGTCGCGGTGCTCGGTCGGGCTGAACGGCGGGATCTCGTCCACGTTGCGCTCGACGAAGCCGCCGACCGCGCCGTACGGAACGACATCGAGGCCGATCCCCGGCACGACGCCGACGATGCCGGTGAGCGCGCCCGCCTCGGACATGTCGAGCGGGAACTTGTTCTGGCGCCACGAGGCCCAGCGGCTCTCTTCGTTGATGCGGCGCACGCTCCGCGTGACGTTGAAGCCCCAGGTCGTCTGCTTCGGGTCGAACGCGAGCGACTGGAACGGGAACGCGAACTCGGCGGTCCAGCCTTCCGCGTCGACGCGCGCCTTCGCGAACCAGATGCCGTCCCACTCGGTGCGCACGGTCTGGTTGTTCTCGATCAGCGCCTCGTAGCGGCCGCTGTTCGGATTGGTCGAGAACATGTAGCCGTTCCGCTTGTCGTGGAACGTGTCGATCGTGATCAGCACGCGGTCGTCGCTGCGCTGGCTCGTGTCGCGCCGCATCACCTTCGTGATGAGCTTCTCGGGCTCGGGGTCCCACGCGCGCACCGAGACGTAGAAGTACTTGGCGTCGTAGAGCACCTTGACGTCGGTCTTGAAGGTGGGCTCGGCGCCTTCGTGCGGGCTCTGCTGCGTGAACGCGCCGAGGGCGCCGGCGTACTCCCAGGCCGAGTCGTTGAGGCGGCCGTCGATCTTCGGGGCGCGGATGCCGCTCGGCAGCTTCGTGAGCGAGACAGTCGGCGACATCTCGCGGTTCGGCGCCAGCGCGTAGGGCGGGGCGGGAGCCTCGGCGTGCGCGAGCGCCGCAGCGAGCGTGAGCGCGGCCGCCGCCGCGAGCGCGAAGCCGCTGCGCACGCCGCTGTGTTCCGTCGAATCCTCCATCGCGCGGCGCTTGTTAGAGCCGCTCGATGAGGGTGCCGGTGCCGAGCCCGCCGCCGCAGCACATCGAGATGAGTCCGTAGCGGCCCTTCGTGCGCTCGAGCTCGTGCAGCGCAGAAGTGATCAGGCGGTCGCCGGTCGCGCCGGTCGGATGGCCGAGCGCGATCGCGCCGCCGTTCGGGTTCACGCGTTCGAGCACGGGCCTGCACTCCTTCTGCCAGGCGAGCACCACCGACGCGAACGCCTCGTTCACTTCGCACACATCGATGTCCTCGATCCGCAGCTTCGTGCGCTCCAGCACTTTGCGAGTCGCCGGGATGGGACCTTTCAGCATCGTCTCGGGATCGACGCCGACGATCGTCGAGTAGACGATGCGCGCGCGCGCTTTCAGCCCGAGGCGCTTCACGGCGGCCTCGGAAGCGAGGATCAGCGCCGACGCGCCGTCCGTGACCTGAGAGCTCGTGCCCGCGGTGTGCAGGCCGCCATCGATGACGGCCTTCAATGCGCCGAGCTTCTCGAGCGAGGTCTCGCGCATGCCTTCGTCGCGCGCGACGCGCAGGCTCTCACCCGTGGGCTTGCCCTCGGCGTCCAGCACCGGCGCGTCCTGCGGCACGACCTCGCGGTCATACCGGCCCTCGCGCCACGCACGCGCCGCGTTTTCCTGGCTGCGCAGGCCGAAGCGGTCCGTGTCGTCGCGCGTGATGCCGTATTCCTTTGCGATCATCTCCGCGCCCTGGAACTGCGAGTTGAACGCGTATCTCGCGAAGTACGACTTCGGCACCGGGCGGCCGAGCTTTTTGTCGGAGAAGTTCGCGCCGAGCGGCACGCGGCTCATCATCTCGACGCCGCAGGACATCACGACCTCTTCGAGGCCCGCGCCGACGAGGCCCGCCGCGAGCGTGCTCGCCTGCTGCGACGAACCGCACTGGCTATCGACGGTGGTGGCCGCGATCTCGAGCGGGAGCCCGGCCGAGAGCCACGCGGTACGCGCGATGTTGTAGGACTGCTCGCCGACCTGAGAGACGCAGCCGCCGATCACTTGCCCGATCTCGCGCGCGTCGAGGCCCGCGCGAGAGGTAGCGGCCCTCATCACGTTGCCCAACAAGTCGGCCGCGTGCATCGTCGCGAGACCGCCGCCGCGGCGACCGAGGGGCGAACGAACCGCTTCGACGATGAATACTTCGGGCATGCGGAATCCTTTCGGGCGGGAAGCGCGAGCACGGTAACCCGTCGTCGCGCGCTGCGCGCGCCGGGGGGCTACCGGATTGGGCGCGGCGCCGGCGCTGCGAGTGAGCGCAGCGTCGCAATTTTCCTCAGCGGTGCGCCATCTGCACTTTTTCAGCGCTGCGCGTTTTGCCGCCGGCCTTGATCCAGCCTTTGAAGACGCGCCCCGCGTCGCGCGCGGGGTTGTAGACGTCCTCTTCGGATTTCCATTTCATGCCGCCCGCGTACACGAGCCGCGACCAATTGGGGAACGAGTAGGGCTCGCCGTTCTGTTGGTAGGGCTCGGGGAACGCGTTGCGCACTTCCCACACGATCGCGCCGTTCTCTTCGTCCACGACCAGCCAGGTGATTGGGAACGTCATCGTGGGATACGGCGCCATCACGTTGCAGATCCAAGCGCGGATCGTCTCGCGGCCCTCGAGCTCGCCGTATGCGTGCTCGATGTAACGCGCATCCTCCGCGAAGCAGTCGGCCCACACGTTCCAATCGCCGCTGGTCGAGGCGATGTCGCGCCGGCGCTTGTAGTCCTCGAATGCTTCGAGCAGTTCCGCGCGCGTGTACTTGCCCATCGACGGCTCCTTTTGGGTTGCGACGCGCGCAGCCTATCTCACCGCCGGTAGGTCGAAGCAACGCTCCGGCTCGGTGACGTCGTACTTGTCGAGAGAGGGGTTGTATTGACGGATGCAGACGTTCGGCCGGGCCGGATAGGCCGCGACGTCGACGCGCATCAGCACCAGCGTTCCCGCCATCTCCTTGCCGCCGTTCGTCTGGAAGTCGGAGAAGACGTTGAGCACGCGGTGCCCACCCATGTCGCTCGAGCCGTAACAAGCGAAATTCGGATCTTGGACGTAGTGGCCGCCCACGATCGCGAACACGCCGCTCGCGCGCGCGAGCTGGCCGGCGCGCAGCGCTTGTCCGGGCTCGGTGCCGCCAGCGCACGTCGGCGAATCGCCCGGCCTCGCGATCGCGTGCCCGAGCAGCAGGAACTGCGTGTCGGCGGCGTGCTCTTCGAGCACCGTGCGCGCCCAGTCGTCCTGGGATTTGCAGTCGGGGTACCAATCGAGCGAGAGCGCAGCGAAGCGACCTGCGAAGCGGATCCAGCCATTCCGGCTCGGCGCGCGCATCGCGCCGCCGAGGCCGCAGCGGCCGTGTGCGGGCCGGATCTCGGGGCCCGCCCCCTGCCATTCCGGCTGCTTTGCCTGCCGCGTCATCACGTGCTGCTGGAAGTTGCTCGCGCGGTCGCCGCCGCTGGGAAGCGCGCAGCCGTTCGGTCCCGCATCGCAATCGTGATTGCCGAACGCGGCGAGCCACGGGATGCCGCACGCTTCGACGCTGTCGAGCAGGCGCGTCGCGTAGTCCCACTGCGCGTGCACGCCGCGCGGCTGCGCCTGCACGAAGTCTCCCAGGTGCAGGACCGCCGCGATGCGCAGGGCATCGCGCTGCTCGCAGATCCACGCCGCGTTGCGCTCGAGCCGCGGCAGCTGCCACGGAAACTCGAGCTTCGTGGTGGCGTCGGGGTTCGTGTCGACCTCGTGTTGCGTGTCGGGCACGAGCACGATGGTGAAGGCGCCGGCATCCGGCTGAACGACCCGGCGCGCGGGCGCCTTGGCCGCGGGCGCGCCGAGCGCAACACCCGCGAGCGACGCACCGAGTGTGAGCACGAGGCAAGTTGAGAGCTTCGACGGCACGCGTCTCCTTCTTCGCGCCGCAGTCTACGCGCGCCGTTCGTGCCGGCCTATGCTGCGGCGCGATGCGAGCCGTGAAGATCCGCTGTGGCATTGGCGTCGCCGCCTTCGGCTTCGACCGCGCGCGCGACTACTTCGGCTTCGCAGAGCAGTGCGAGGCCGGCGGCGTCGACTCGCTCTGGCAGACGGATCGCCTGGTCGGCGCCGACGCGCAGCTCGAGCCGATGGCGGCGATGGCAGCGCTCGCAGGCGCGACCGAGCGCATCAAGTTCGGCATGAATGCGGTAGTCGTCGCGTATCGCGATCCGCTCGTGCTCGCGAAAGAGTGCGCGACGATCGACTTCCTCTCGGGCGGGCGCTTGCTGCCGGTGTTCGGCGTCGGCTTCGAGGGCGACCCGACCTGGAAGGCGACCGGGCGCGATCCCGCCGTGCGCGGCAAGCGTTCCGATGAGACGCTCGACATCATGGCGCGGCTCTGGAACGGCGAGGCCGTCGATTACGCGGGCGCGCACTTCACTTATCAGGGCGCACGCATCTCCCCGTTGCCGGTGCAGAAGCCGCTGCCGCTCTGGATCGGCGGCCACAGCCCGGCTGCGATTCGGCGCACGGCGCGCATCGGCACGGGTTGGCTCGGCGGCCTGATGGCGCCGAGCGAGATCGCGGGCGTCGTCGCGGCGATTCGCGCGGAGTGCACGAAGACGGGCCGCACGATCGACGCCGATCATTATGGCGCGACGATCCCGTTCCGTTTCGGCGGCGCGGACGACCCGATGGTGCAGCGCTTCGCGGGCCGCGCCGCCGCGCGCGCGGGCGGGGCGGACGGACAGATCGTCACCGGCAAGCCCGCGGATCTCGTCGCGCGCATCCAGCAGTACGTCGCTGGCGGCGTTTCGAAGCTCGTGCTGCTGCCGCTCGCACAGGGCACACAGGATCTTCGCGAGCAGACGGCGCGCGCGATCGCGGAAGTGCTGCCGGCGGTGGAGAATTAGGAGTTCGGCGCACAGCGAAACACCCGTCACGCGGGATACGCTGCACGCCTCACCGAGGAGGCTCCGATGCCGATCGATCTGCAGGCGCTCGAAGAGATCAAGCAGCTCAAGTACCGCTATCTGCGCTGCGTCGATCGCAAGCTCTGGGTGGAGCTGCGCGAGACGCTCGCCGAGAACGCGACGAGTTCGTACGGCGGCGGCAAGTACAGCTTCACGGGGCGTGACGAGATCATGGCGTTCCTCGAGAAGTCGATGTCGTCGCCGAAATTTCTGAGCAGCCACACCGTGCACCACCCAGAGATCGTGCTCGAGAGCGCGACGCGCGCGAAAGGCGTGTGGGCGCTGCACGACACCGTCATCAATCTCGAACAGGGCTGGACGCTGAACGGCTCGGCGTTTTACGAGGACGTGTACGTCAAAGGCGCCGACGCGAAGTGGCGCATCCTGCACACGGGGTATACGCGGACGTATGAAGAGGTGTCGTTGCGGGCGAAGACGGGCGCGAAGGTGACGGATTCGTTCTGGGGCGAGCGCGAGTTGAAGTGGGATCCGGTGTGAGGGCGTAGGTGTGCGGTGAGCGCAGCCGCGGCGGGGCCGGGGGCGGCTGCGGGCGATGGCTCGCTGGCGGCCCCTCGCTGGGGTGTCCCTGGCATTGTTGTGCACGCGCCGCGTTGAGGCGTTGCGATGCTCGGAGTTCGGGGCCGAGCTGCGCTTGATTCGCCCGCAGCCGCCCCCGGCCCCGCCGCGGCTGCTCGTGCTTGCGCTGCGCCGCCAGACTTTTGGAGGGGGGGCGCGGATCGGCGCGGCTTTGAGCCGCGCCTCCGGCGTGCGCGTTGCGCGCGCTTTGGAAGCATCGCGGTGTTCCGGTGCGGTTACTTCGCGGCGCGGATGGCGTCGACGCTCCAGATCCCAGAGCCCTTGGCGGCGATGTAGAGGAATGCGAAGCAGTAGAGCACCGCGATTTCGCCGCCGTTCGTCGTGGGGATCAGGCTGCCGGTCGGGTTGCTCTGCGGGTTGAAGACGTGGCCCATGAAGTAGGCGACCGCCATCGTGCCGGAGAGCAGGAACGCGGCGGGCGCGGTGAACAGGCCGATCGCGACTAGCAGCGCGCCGAACAACTCGATGCTGCCCGCGCCGTATTGAATGAACGCGGGCACACCTTCCGGAATGCCGCCCAACCAGCCGAGAACCTTCTGCGTGCCGTGCTGCAGCATGAGCAGCCCCGCCATGAGGCGGAACAGCGCGTAGATCTTGTCGGCGTGGGGTGCGAGGAAGCCCATGGGGGAGTCTCCGTCTGTCGATAGGGGTGGAAGCGAGTGCGCGGGGCGCATTCTATGCCGCGGCTGTGGCGGATTGGCGCAATAAATCGTGCGCGCCAGGCTGCTCCATCGCCGTAACCGAGGCGCCGCTCGGGGCGTCTAGACGATCGCGATACTCAGGAGCCCTTCGATGCACCTAATTCGTCCGAGCCTGATCCCCGAGCGCGACGTGACTCCCGAGGCGCTGGTGCTGCGCCGTCGCTCGTTCTTGCAGGCAGGCGCCGCGTTCTCCGCGGCGGCGCTGTTCGGCTGCGGTGAAGACACCGCGGCGCGCGCTGCGACGCCCGCGCCGGCCGCGCTCGCGAAGCTGGCAAAGGTGATCCCGGCGCCCGAGGGCTATCGCACGAGCGAGGCACTCACGCGTTACGAGGACGCCACTTCCTACAACAACTTCTACGAGTTCGGCACCGCCAAGGAAGACCCCGCGCAGCACGCGCACTCGCTACGCATTCGTCCGTGGACGCTCGCGGTCGAGGGGGAGGTCGCGCGGCCGGGCGTGCTCGACATCGACGCGCTGCTGAAGGAGTACCCGCTCGAGGAGCGCATCTATCGGCTGCGCTGCGTCGAGGCGTGGTCGATGGTGATTCCCTGGGTGGGGATTCCGCTCGGCGATGTGCTGAAGCGCTTCGCGCCGACTTCGCAGGCGAAGTACGTCGCGTTCGAGACGCTGGTGGACGAGGAGCAGATGCCCGGCCAGCGCCGCAGCACGCTCGACTGGCCGTATCGCGAGGGCCTGCGTCTCGACGAGGCGATGCATCCGCTCGCGATCCTTGCCGTCGGCATGTACGGCCGGGTGCTGCCGAGCCAGAACGGCGCGCCGCTGCGGCTCGTCGTGCCGTGGAAGTACGGCTTCAAGAGCATCAAGTCGATCGTGAAGTTGAAGCTCGTCGCGCGCGAGCCGCGCACGACGTGGAGTGACGAGAACGCGGCCGAGTACGGCTTCTACGCAAACGTGAACCCGCGCGTCGATCACCCGCGCTGGACGCAGAAGAGCGAGCGGCGCATCGGCGAATGGAGCAAGCGGCCGACGCTGGCGTTCAACGGCTATGCCGATCAGGTCGCGCGCCTGTACCAAGGCATGGACCTGCGGAAGCACTACTGAGCGCGGCGCCGTCTCGATGAGGCGAAAGCTCGTTCACGCCGCAGTCATCGCAGCGGCTCTCACGCCGCTCGCGTGGCTCGCACACGGCGCGCTGCGCGGCGGGCTCGGCGCGAACCCGGTGGAGACGATCACGCACGTCACCGGCGCCTGGGCGCTGCAGTGCTTGCTCGCGTGCCTCGCGGTGACGCCGCTGCGCCGCCTCTCGCCGCGCCTCGCGGCGCTCGCGCCCTACCGGCGCACGTTCGGTCTGCTCGCGTTCCTCTACGCGACGCTTCACGCCGCCACGTTTTTCGCGCTCGATCTCGGCTTCGCGTTCACGCGACTCGCCGAGGAGATCGTCGAGCGCCCGTACGTGACGCTCGGCTTTGCCGCGCTCGTCCTAATGACTCCACTCGCGATCACCTCGACGCGCGCCTGGCAACGCCGCCTCGGTCGCCGCTGGCTCGCGCTGCACCGCCTCGCATACGCCGCGGCTGTGTTCGGCGTGCTGCACTTCGTGTGGCTGGTGAAGAAGGATTTGCGCGAGCCGCTCGTATACGCCGCGCTGCTCGCGGTGCTGCTCGCAGCGCGCGCGGCCTCCGTGCTGCGCAAACGCGCGAGCGCTTAGGGTCGCGCGAAGGTCGCGAGCTCTGCGCAGCCCGGGCCCACGTCGCGCCAGCGCGCGACATCGAGTGTGAGCGCCGCGAACGAAGCGGGCGCCATCCCGGCCCCAACGTGGACGCGCGCACCCGGCTCGGCCCGGCGCGCGAGCTGGCGCACGAGATCGGAGAGCCCCGGTTCGTGCGCGACCAGCAACACGCAGGCGTCGTGCTCAGGCAAGCGCCGCAACGCCGCGAGCAGCTGGGCCGCGCTCGCGAGGTAGAGCCGCGCATCGAACTCGATGCGGGCGAGCTCTGCCAGCGCCGCCTGTGCGGCCGCGAGCGTCGCGCTCGCCCGCAGCGCGGTCGAGCAGAGCGCGTGGGTGGGTGCCCAGCCGGGTGAGAGCGCCGCGATCTTTGCGCCGGCTCGCGCGGCCTCGGCCGCGCCCTCCGCGGTCAGCTCGCGCAGAGCGTCCTCGCGCGCCTCGGCGGCGGTCGCGTGCCGGAGCAAGATCGCGCGCTTCATTTCCGGTCTCCGAGGGCTCGCCTGCCCGGATTTGGCCGAGTTCGCCCTAACTCAACGAGATTCCTCGCCTATGATGGCCGACTGCCAATCGAACCGGGGGAGGTGAGCGTGGCCAAGCATCCGCTGCTCGAGCGCGCGGCGACCACTGAAGTGCGCAATGCGAAGGGATTCAAGGCGGTCGCCGCCTCGCTGAATGGAGAGATCCTGGCCGCCGATTTCGCGGCCGAGCGCGAAGCCGCACCGCGGCGCGCGGAGAGTGGACGCAAGCACCTCGTCGCCGCGAATCGCAAGCTCGCCGCGGAGCGCAAGCCCGCGCGCGACAGCGAGCATCTCGCGCTCGCGCTCGCGACCCGTACCGCGGAGGGTGGCCCGCCGCTCGCGCTGCCGGAGGCTGGCACGTTCGCAGCGCTGCATGCGGGCGCCGTCCTGAAGGCCGCGCAGCCGGATGAGGCACTCGGCGTAGACGATCCGAACTGGGGCGCCGAGCCGATCGATCTGCTCGGTGTCGGGCCCGATGGCCGCCTGGCGGTCGCGGTGGTGCGTTGGCTAGCGCCGGGCGCGACGCGCGTGCAGACGGGGGACACGCCGCTGCGCGCACTGCTCGAAGGCCTCGCATGGGCCGCGGGCGTCGAGGCGAATCGCGAATCGCTCACGGCAGAGCTCGCAGAGAAGACCGCCGAAGAGATCTCCCCGGCGCCGCCCGCAGTGTTCGTGATCGGCAGCTTCCGCTGGTGGGAGCTCTCGCGGAAGCGCGAGGCGCAGAAGGGCGCGGCGTGGATCAAGGAGCTCGAGCGACTCGCACGCGAGATCGGCGCGAAGCTCGACGTGCCGGTGAGGTTCCTGACGCTGCGTAGCCCCGGCGATCCGGGCTTCTCGTACGACACCGGCGCACCTCACCTCGACGGCGACCCGCGCCTCGAGCCCGCGTTCGAGCTGGGCGCGGACAAAGTCCGTCCGAAGTCGTTGCCCAGCAAGCGCAAGAAGTCATCGGGCCCAGCGACGCCCGTGCGGGTCGATGCCGACCTCACGCGCCCCGTCCGTAATTACTCGGTGAGCGAGCATTTCGCGTCGGGCGACCGCGTGCAGCACAGTGTGCTCGGCCTCGGCGTCGTGCAGGGCAGCGCAGGCCTCGGCAAAGTGACGATCCAGTTCGACGCGCGCGAGGCGGTGCTCGTGCACGATCGCCGGGCGGCGGGTGGCTGACGCAAACGACGCGGAGCGGCGCGCGCAGCGAGCCGAAGGCGAGCGAAGCACCGGGGGCGGTGAGCGGGGCCGAGGCGACTCGGCCAGCCTCGCGTTGCGCGCCGGCGCGCTCGCGACCACGGTGATCGCGGCTGGGCTCTTCGCGCTCGCCTGCGCGCACTTGCCTCCCCAACAACTCGACGACTTGTGCGGCCTGTTCGCGGAGAAGCCCGAGTGGCTCGCCGCTGCCGAGCGCTCGCGCGAGCGCTGGGGCGTCGCGCCGTCACTCTCGATGGCGATCCTGCATCAGGAGTCGCGCTTCCGCGCAAAAGCACGCCCCGGCTGGCGCAAGCTGTTCGGCGTGATTCCCGTCGGCCCCGCGTCCTCTGCCTTCGGCTACGGCCAGGTGCAGGACGCCGCCTGGAGCGACTACCGCGACCGCACGGGCAACCGCCACGCACAGCGCGACGATTTCGCCGACGTGATCGACTTCGTCGGCTTCTACTCGGACCTGCTCTCGCGTACCGCAGACATTCCGAAGCACGACGCCTTCCACCTGTATCTCGGTTATCACGAGGGCCCGACGGGTTATCAGCGGCGCAGCTTCGATCAGAAGCCGTGGCTGTTCGGCGTCGCGCGCAAAGTCTCCGAACGAGCCGAGCAATACGAACGCCAGGCGAGCGCGTGCCCTTGGCCGCAGCGCACGCAGGTGACGAGCGCCGCGCGCTGACGCGAAGGCGCTACCAGGATGTGGCCTGAGTCCGCCGCCCGAGTCGAGGACGTAGACGCGGGCACCGAGCGCGGCGCACGCGGCCGCAGGGTCCTCGCCGTCGGGGGCACCCGCACTCGCCCGGTAATCAAGGAGGTGCGGGCAGCCGGCGCGTCTCGCCGATCGCGAGCAGCGCGATTTCGCGCGCGTCGATGGCGAGCCGCTGCATCTGCCGCCGCAGCTCGCGCGGCGCTTCGTCTGGCGGCTCGTCGGTCAGCTCGAACGTGCCCCAGTGCATCGGGAACATCGTGCGCGCGCCGAGATCGCGGAACGCCTGCAGCGCTTGCGCCGGGTCCATGTGCTGGAAATCCATGAACCAGCGCGGCTCGTAGGCGCCGATCGGAAGCAGGGCGGCGTCGATCGGGCCGTAGCGGCGCGCGACCTCGGCGAAGCCGTGGAAGTAGCCGGTGTCGCCCGCGAAGTAGTACCTGCGCTCGCCCGAATCGATCAGCCACGCGCACCAGAGCGACGCGTTGGTGCCGAGCTCGATGCGCTTCGACCAATGCTGCGAGGGTACGCACGTGATCGTGAAACGACCGCGCGTCGCGCTCTGCCACCAATCGAGCTCGACCACGTTCTCGCGCCCGCGCGCGCGAAACCACTCGGCGAGCCCGAGCGGCACGAACCAGGCGAAATCCTCCGGCAGCGCGTTCACGGTGAATGCGTCGAGGTGGTCGTAATGACTGTGCGAGATCACGGCGAAGGCGTCGTGCGGGATCGCGGCGAGCGGGACGCCCGGCGCTACGAGACGCGGCGGAAGGAATGCGCGCGCGCCGAAGTGCGGATCGGTGAGGAACACGTCCGCGCCGTCGTGCACTGCGAAGCTGGCGTGCCCCACCCAGGTGAGCTCCGCACTGCCACGCGGCAGCGGCCGCGCGAGCGATGCGCCGTCGTTCGCGACGCGCGGCGCCGGGCTGCGCGACATGCCGCCGTAAGCGTTCTTCGCGAACTGCCAACGAAAGAACGCGCCCAGGCCGCGCGAGTCGTCTTCGCCCCAGGGCACGAAGTAGCCGTCGTCGCCGTGATGCGGCGCGTAGAGCGAGGCGGCCGCGGGCGGTGCCGCGGCGCGCTCGCCCGCCGGGCTGCGCACGCCGGTCTCGGCATGCGCGCTCGGCGTGCTCGCCGCGGCGGCGCCCAACAACACGAGTGCGATCGCTCCGGTCACGCGGAAGCGCGCGAGCTGCGGGAGCTTGCGTGCGACGATCGCGAGTACGCCGAGGCACGCGACGCCGCCGAACACGACGGAGAAGGTCGCGCTGGTCGCTGCCGCGAGAAAGCCGGATTCCGCGGCGCCGAGCTCGTTCGAGGCGCCGACGAAGATCGCGTTCACGGCGGAGACGCGGCCCCGCAGCGCGTCGGGCGTTCCGAGCTGAATGATCGTCGAGCGCGCGACCATGCTCACCTCGTCGGCCATGCCCGCTGCGATCAGCGCGAGCACCGAGAGCGGGAACCAGCGCGAAAGCCCGAACGCGATGGTTGCGAGCCCGAACACCACGATCGAGCCGAGCAGCGCGCGGCCGGGCCAAGCCATCGGCGGGCGAATCATCAGCACCGCGGACATCAGGAACGTGCCGACCGTCATCGCCGCGGTCAGTACGCCGTACCAGATCCCCGACGCATCGAGCAGCTTCGCGTACACGGGGAGCAGCGCCGTCGCGCCAGCGAACAGCACCGCGAACAGGTCGAGCGTCATCGCGCCGAGTACGGGCTTCTCCGCCCGCACGAACGCGATGCCTTCGCGGATCGCCCGCAAGCTCACCTCGCGCCGCTCGCCCGTCACCGGCGCGCGCGGCAGAGTTGTTACGGCCAGCGCACTCAGCGCGACCACACCACCCGCGGCCGCGAACGTGCCCGAGACGCCGATCCACTCGAGACCCGCACCGCCGAGCAGCGGCCCGAGCGTCCAGCCGAGGTTGCGCGAGGTCGCGACCAGCGAGACTGCGCTCGGGAAAATCGCGCGCGGCACGAGGCTCGGCAGGATCGTCGCGACGGCCGGGAACTCGAATGCGCTGCAGACCGCAGTCGCAAACGCGCAGGCGAGCAGCACCGCGAGGCCCGAATCCGCGCCGAGCGCGAGCGCGAATGCGGCGAGCGCGAAGCCGAACTGCGAGAGCGCGGCCACGCGCACGCGATCGGTCGCGTCGACGAGTGCGCCCGCGACCAGCCCGAGCGGAATCACGGGCAGGAACTCGACCAGCCCGAGCCAGCCGAGCGCCGACGCCTCTCCGTCCACTTCGTAAACGTGCCAGCGCAGCGCCGTCACGAGCGCGGTGCCGCCCGCCGCGCGCGCGAAGCGGGCGAGCGCGAGCGCCTTTACGCCCGGGCAGGCGAGCGCTTGCAGCGTGGGATGCGTGGGCACGGAACGCGCAGACTAACGGCACATGCGCGGTTCGCGCGTGCGCAACGAAGCGTGCAAGCGCGGCGCGCGTCCGGTCGAAACGGGCACACATGCTCCGGGCGCTCTCGCGTGAAATCGATGCAACGCTGCAGCTGGCGGACGTAGTGGTCAGCGCCGCGCTGTTCGTGTTGATCGTGCGCATCCCCGGCTTCGGCGTAGCCGGCACGGGCTTGGCGCTGCTGCCGCTCGCGCTCGCGGCGTCGCTCGCATGGCCGATCGCGCTGCGGGCCCTCGATCTCTACGACTCGCGCCGGCGCGATTCGGTGGGCGAGATCTCGACCTCGCTCGCGCTGGCGGCGCTGTTCTCAGGTCTCACGCAAGCCGCCGTCGGGTTCGCGCTGCAATTGCCCGCGCCCGCGTCGTTCCCGCTCGTGATCGCGTGCGCTCAGCTCGCGGTGCTCGGCGGCATGCGCATCATTTTCTTCGGCATCGCGCGCTTCATTCGCCGCACGGGCCGAAACACGCGCAACGTGTTGATCGCGGGCTCCGGCCCGCGCGCGGCGTATGTCGAAGACGTGATCGTGAGCCACCCAGAATGGGGGCTGCGCGTGGTCGGCTTCATCGACGCGAGCCTGCCGAAGCGCGGCCCGGCGGTGCAGGCCTCGCGCGTGCTGCCGCTCGCCGCGATCGAAGAGGTGCTCGCGGATCAGGTGATCGACGAAGTGATCGTCGCCGTGCCGCGTTCGAAGCTCGAAGAAGTCGTGTTGGTGGTGGACGCGGCGACGCGCGCCGGCGTTCCCATCACGCTGCTCTCCGACGTATTCGGCGACCTGCTGCCCGCGCCGCGCGTGAAGCGCTTCGGCGCGCTCCCCGCGCTCTCGTTCGCGCCCGTGCATCACGCGGCGGGCTTTCTCGCGCTGAAGCGCGCAGTCGACGTGCTCGGATCGGGTGTGTTGCTGCTGCTGGCCGCGCCGCTGATCGGAGCGTCGGCACTCGCGATCAAAATCAGCTCGCCGGGGCCGGCATTTTTCCATCAGGTGCGCTGCTCGGTGAACGGACGCCTGTTCCGTATGCCGAAGCTGCGCACGATGGTCGCCGACGCCGAGGAACGCCGGGCGGAGCTGGCTGCGCACAACGAGATGGACGGCCCCGTCTTCAAGATCAAGCGCGACCCGCGTGTGACGTCCGTCGGCCGATTCTTGCGCCGTTACAGCCTCGACGAGCTGCCGCAGCTCTGGAGCGTGTTTCGCGGCGACATGAGCCTGGTGGGCCCGCGCCCCGCGATCCCGAGCGAAGTCGCGGCCTACCGCACGACCGAACGCCGCCGGCTCTCGATGCGCCCGGGCATCACCTGCCTCTGGCAAGTGAGCGGCCGTAACAAGATCGGATTCGAGGATTGGGTGCGGCTCGATCTCGAATACATCGACACCTGGTCGCTCGCGCGAGACTTTCTGATTCTGTTGCGCACGCTGCCCGCCGTACTGCGCGGTGACGGGGCGAGCTGAGGCGTGTTCCGGGGCGACCGCGAATGAAGCGCCTCAGGCGGGGCGCAGCGTGAGCCGAAGAGAGCCCTTGGATCCCAACGATGTCTTCTCCCGCTAAACCTCCGCGCATGAGCCGCCCCCGCCGCCGCTACGAGCTGAAGAGCGATGCGCTGAACGCGGGAGTCGACGCACTCGTCGCCGCCGCCAACGCTGATTTCGGGCCGCGCGACGAAGGCAGCGTCGAGTACGCGCGACAGATGATCGTGACGGCGCTGCGCTTCCTGAACGACGACCCCTCTGATGGCGACTTCAAGCTCGTGAACGCCGCGATCAAGGAACTGCGCCACGCGCTGCGCGTTTTCGCTCCCTACGAGGGCATCCGAAAAGTCTCCGCATTCGGCAGCGCGCGCACGCAACCCGGCTCGCCCGACTGGGTGCAGGCCGAGCGTTTCGCCGAAGTGATGGCGCAGCACGGCTGGATGATCATCACGGGCGCGGGCGGCGGAATCATGCAGGCCGCGCAAGGCGGCGCCGGCCGCGACGCCTCGTTCGGCGTGAACATCCGCCTGCCGTTCGAGCAAGCCGCGAACGAAGTGATCGCAGGCGACGCGAAGCTCGTGAACTTCAGGTACTTCTTCACGCGCAAGGTCAGCTTCGTGCGCCACTCGCACGCGATCGCACTCTTTCCTGGCGGCTTCGGCACCCACGACGAGGGATTCGAGGCGCTCACGCTGATCCAGACCGGCAAGAGCGAGATGCTGCCGGTCGTGTTCGTGGACGCGCCGGGCGGTGATTATTGGCGCGACTGGGCGAAGTACGTCGACGAGCATCTGCTCAAGCGCAAGCTGATCTCGCCCGACGATGTCGCGCTGTTTCGCGTGACCGACTCGGTGGACGAAGCGGTCGCCGAGATCACGCGCTTCTATCGCAACTACCACTCGAGCCGGTACGTACGCGATCGCCTCGTCCTGCGCGTCCAGGAGGCGCCGAGCGGGGACGCACTCGCGGCGCTCTCGCGCGAGTTCGCGGATGTGCTGGTGCGCGGCGAGATCGAAGCGAGTGGGGCCTTGCCCGAAGAAGAGGGCGACGCGCCCGGCCTCGCGCGGCTGGTGCTGCGCTTCGACCGCAGGAGCACGGGCCGGCTGCGGCGCCTGATCGACCGCATCAACGAGATCACGCCGCGCGCTGCCGCCGCCGCAGCCGCCGCGGTCGCAGCTCCGCACCAGATCGTGGCGGAGGATCTGCCCGAAGCCGCGGAGAGCGAAGAGGCGGAGTAGCTAGGGAAGCTCCGCCAGCGCGGCGCCGGTCTGGGTATGGAGCTCCGGTACCCACGGCCGCACGTGCGTCACGCGGCTCGGCAGCGCGCTGCGGCGAAAATCGAGCGGGCTCAGGCAGGTTCGCGATCATCGCGATCATCGCCACGCCACGAGGAGTTCGAAGAAATGCCCGAGATTCGAGCGGAGCGACTCACTGCGGAAACCGACGGCGAGTTCGTGGTGTTCCTGATCGGTATGCGCATCAACAAGCTCTGGAAGCTGCACAAGTGGATCCCCGTCGCGACGGCGATGACCCGCATGCTGCGCGAGCTCGGGCCCGATCCGAGCTCTGGTTTCCTCGGCGCAGAAGGCTGGGCCGGCCGCACGTTCCTGATCCTGCAGTACTGGCGCTCGTTCGAGCAGCTCGAGAAGTACGCCACCGACAAGGCGCGCGAGCACTTGCCGGCGTGGAAGGCATTCAACCGGGCGATCGGCTCGAACGGCGACGTCGGCATCTGGCACGAGACGTATCGCGTGCGTCCCGGCGACTACGAGTGCGTCTACAACAACATGCCGCTGTTCGGCCTCGCGAAGGCGACGCGCGCCGTACCCGCGACGGGGCGGCGCGAGTTCGCACCCGGCCGCTTGGCAGGGGCGTGAAGGATGGCCGGCGGAGAATCGAGTTCCTAGGTTTCGGACCCCATGCAGATGCAGCCCGCCATCGATCTGTCGCGCGTGTTCCGCCTCGAGCCCCACGGCCCCGACACTTACGTCGCCGAGAGCCCGCCGTATCCGTGGGGGCGCATCTACGGCGGCCTGGTGGTGGCGCAGGCATTATGGGCGGCGACGCAAACCGTGCGCGACGAGCACAGCGTCCACTCGCTGCACGCGTACTTCATCCTCGGCGGCGAGCTCGGTGAGCCGGTGCGCTACGAGGTCGATCGCGTGCGCAACGGGCGCTCGTTCACGACGCGCCGGGTGATCGCACGGCAGAGCGCTGGCGCGATCCTCACGCTCGAATGCTCCTTCCAGCGATTCGAGGAAGGCGCCGAGTCGCAGTCGTTCGCGATGCCGAGCGGCGTGCCTGAGCCCGACGCGCTGCCGCCTGTGTACGACGCAGGTCTCGATCGCCGCGAGGTGCCGCAGCCGAAGGACCGCCCGCGCTCACTCGTGTGGGGACGCTTCCCGCTGCCGCTCGGCGACGACGCGCGTCTTCACTACTGCGCACTCGCCTACCTGAGCGACATGAACATGATGGACGCCGTCTCGAACTCGCGCGCCGGCGGCGCGCCGAGCGAAGGCGGGCCGGGCGCAGCGGACTGGATGGGTGCAAGCCTCGACCACGCCCTGTGGTTCCACCGCCGGGTGCGCGCCGACGACTGGCTGCTGATGGACACGACTGGCCACGGCCTGATTCGAACCCGCGGCCTCGCCACGGGCCAAGTCTTCGACCGCGCCGGCGTGCACGTCGCGACGATCGCGCAAGAAGGCTTGTTACGGTCGAAGAAAACCTCGTGAGGGCATTCGGCTCGCTCCAGGCGTGACCGCCACGCGTTTCGACCCTGCCGGATCGAGCGTCGTGCTTTGCGAATGCAGCGGGCGGCCGGAGCCGCCGCTGATTCGCTGGGCGGCACGCAGGGGCCGTGTGCTCGCCCGGCGACTCGCTGCTCAGTCGGCCTTCTTGTCGCGGTCCGAAAGCCACTTCAGTAGTTGACGATCGTGGCGCGTCTGCGCGCTCATCACATTCGGCTTCCACGCGGGCCAGCGCGGGTCGTTGCCCTTCGGCTGATCTCCCATCACCGTCACGCGCTGGATGATGCGCTGGCCTGAGAAGTCCGCGACCACGAAGTGCTGGGTGCAGCGGTTGTCCCAGAACGCGATCGTGCCCTCGCTCCAGCGGTAGCGCACGGTGAAGCGCTCCTCGTGCACCCAGCGCGTGAGGAACGCGAGCAGTGCGTCGCTCTCGGGCGCCGACAGCTCGACGATCCGCCGCGTGAAGTGCTCATTCACGTAGAGCGCGCGCTTGCCGGTGTCCGGGTGAACGCGCACGACGGGGTGTACGGTCATTAGGTCCGGCTTGCCGTGCGGATGCGCGTCGTGCAGCGCGCTCAGTCCGTCGCAGAGCTCGCGTAGCGGCGGCGAGAGCGCGTCGTAGGCGGCGCACAGATTCGTAAACATCGTGTCGCCGCCGACGGGCGGGCACTTCACCATGCGCAGGATCGACATCTGCGACGGTGACGCCAGGAACGTGAGATCCGTGTGCCACTCGTCGGCGATGCCGCCGTGGGTCGCCGCGAGCTCGAACAGCTCGGGATGCTGCGTGAACGGGTTCTTCAGATTGGGATGCGCCTCGAGCGGCCCGAAGTGTCGGCCGAGCGCCACGTGCTGCTCGACCGTGAGCTGCTGCCCCGGGAAGAAGAGCACACAGTGCTCGAGCAGCAGTGCGCGGATGCGCTCGGCGTCGGATGCATCCGCCCGCGCGAGGTCGATTCCGCGCACCTCCGCGCCAAGAGAGCCCGCGAGGCGGGTGATTTCGAGTGTGCTCATGCGCGTCTCCCGATCAACCAGAGGAATGTGTTCAGGCCCCCGCTTCTCACGAAGCCAATGCGGCTCGTCTCCCGAACCAGGGCCGCGCTCTCTCCAGCTGCGCCGCGAGGCGAAACAGCGTCGCCTCGTCGTTGTGGCGCCCAATGAATTGCACGCCGATCGGGAGGCCCGCTGCGTTCCACCAGAGCGGCACGCTCATCGCCGGCGTGCCGGCGGTGTTGGCGAGCTGCGTATAGCCGGTCGCCTCCATCAACACGCGCGTCTGTTGCTGCAGATCGGGCGCAGAGAGCGAGAGTACGCCGAGCTTCGGCGGCGGCGTGCCCATCGTCGGCGAGAGCAGCACGTCGACCTTCGTGAGGAAGCGCGCGAGCTCGCGGCCGGTGCGGTGGAGCACCTTGGTCGCGTCGGCGTAGGCGACTGCATCCAGCGCCTTCGAGAGCCCCGCCACGAGCCACGTGGCGGGCTCGACGTCGTCGGGCTTCGGCTCGCGGCCGAGCTTGCGCGCGCCGGCTTCGATCGACCAGCGGATGTTTGCGGCGATCACCGTGAGCGCGGCCTTGCGCAGCTCCGCGATGCTGCTCGGCGCGAAACGCGCACGCTCGACGTGATGCCCTAATGACTCGCACAGCTTCGCGGCGTCCTCGGCGGCGGCGCGGCAATCGGGATGCGTGGCCGCGTCGTTCCAGGTTTCGGTGTCGAGCGCGATGCGCAAGCGTCCCGGGTGCGCGCCCACTTCCGCGAGCCACGGGCGCAGCGGCGGCTGCGCGGCGTAGGGCGCGCCGAGGTCGGGGCCGGCCGTAGCGTCGAGCAGCGCCGCGCTGTCGCGCACGGTTCTTGTTACGGCGTGCACGCAGCTCATGCCGCTCCAGCCTTCACCCGAGTCGGGCCCGAGCGGCGTGCGGCCGCGCGTCGGCTTCATGCCGAACAGCCCGCAGCAGCTCGCGGGGATGCGGATCGAGCCGCCGCCGTCGCTCGCGTTGGCGAGCGGCACGATTCCCGCGGCGACCGCTGCCGACGCGCCGCCCGAAGAGCCGCCCGACGTGTGCTCGAGGTTCCACGGATTCTTCGTCTGCCCGAAGATGCGCGACTCCGTGGTGCACGTGAGCCCGAACTCTGGGGACGCGCTCTTCCCGAACACCACGAGCCCCGCGCGCCGGTAGCGCGCGACGAGCTCGCTCTCGTTCGCGGGCAGGTTGTCGGCGTAGAGCGAGGAGCCATTCGTGGTGCGCACGCCAGGCACGTTCAGATGCAGGTCCTTCAGCAGGAACGGCACGCCCTCGAACGCACCCTTCGGCACGTCCGCCTTCGCGGCCGTGCGCGCTTGCTCGAGCATCGGGATCACGACCGCGTTGATGGCGGGGTTGCGCTCTTCGCAGCGCGCGATCGCCGCCTCCAGCAGCTCGCTGGGCGAGACGGCGCGCTTCTTCACCAGCGCGGCGAGCCCGAGTCCGTCGTAGTGCTCGTAGTCCTGCATCACGTCTCCAGTCCTTGGCTTCTCGCGAGCATAGTGTGGTCGATCGAGGCCTGACCCCGATCGGTCACCGGGCCGTGGTAGCTTGCCTCGCGTCGCGCGCACGGCGCGCATGGAGGCACAGCATGCTCGACCTCGTGATTCGTGGCGGAACGATCGTCGATGGCTCGGGAGCTGCGGCATACAGCGGGGATGTCGGCGTGCAGGGCGGGCGCATCGTCGCCGTCGGCAACGTCGCCGAGCGCGGCCAGCGCGAGCTCGACGCGAAGGGCCTGCTCGTGACGCCTGGCTGGGTGGACGTGCACACCCACTACGACGGCCAGGCCACCTGGGATTCGCTGCTCACCCCCTCGTGCTGGCACGGCGTAACGACCGTGGTGATGGGCAACTGCGGCGTCGGCTTCGCGCCGCTGCGGCCTGGCTCGAACGATTATTTGATCAAGCTGATGGAAGGCGTCGAGGACATCCCGGGTACGGTGCTGGCCGAGGGCATCGACTGGTCGTGGGAGAGCTTCCCCGAGTACCTCGACGCGCTGGCGAAGAAGCCGCGCGCGCTCGACATCGCCGCGCAGGTTCCGCACGCGGCGCTGCGCTTCTACGTGATGGGCGACCGCGGCGCGGATCACACGGAGGTACCGACCGCCGCCGAGATCGACGCGATGGGCATCCTCGCGCGCGACGCGGTGCGCGCCGGCGCGATCGGCTTCACGACTTCGCGCACGAAGAACCACCGCGCGAGCGACGGCCGGTTCACGCCGAGCCTGACTGCTCCGGCGGATGAGCTGATCGGCATCGCGCGGCGCATGGGCGAAGCGGGAAAGGGCGTGTTCGAGATCGTCTCGGACTTCGCGGGCCGCGAACAAGAGTGGGAGATGTTCCGCAAGATGATCGAGGTGTCGGGCCGGCCCGCATCGATCTCGATCGCCCAGGCGGATCAAGCGCCCGATTCGTATCGCGCGTTCCTGCAGGTGCTGACCGATGCGAACGCGCGCGGTCTGCCGTTCAAGGCGCAGGTCGCCGCGCGCGCGATCGGCATCGTGCTCGGCTTCGACGCTTCGCTGAACCCGTTCTGCTCGCACCCGAGTTATCAGGCAGTCGCGAAGCTGCCGCGCGCGGAGCGCATGGCGAGACTGCGCGAGCCGGCGCTGCGCGCGCAGCTGCTCGCCGAGAAGCCGAACCCCGCGCTGTCGATGCTGGTGTGGACCTTCGAGAAGATGTTCCGCATCGCGGATAAGCCCGACTACGAGCCGGCCGCGGAGCAGAGCCTCGCGGCCGAAGCGAAGCGGCGCGGCATGGCGCCCGAAGCGCTCGCCTACGACTGGCTGATGGAGAACGACGGCAAGGCGCTCGTGTACCGCCCGTTCCTGAATTACGCCGGCTACAACCTCGACGCGATCCACGAGATGCTGCAGCACCCGCACGTCGTGCCGGGCCTCGGCGACGGCGGAGCGCACGTCGGCCTGATCAGCGACGGCTCGTTCCCGACGTTCCTGATCTCGCACTGGGCGAAGGACCGCACGCGCGGCCCGAAGCTGCCCCTCGAGAAGCTCGTGAAGGCGCAGAGCGCCGACACCGCGGCGCTGGTGGGCCTAACAGATCGCGGCCGGATCGCGGTCGGTCTGAAGGCCGATCTCAACCTGATCGACTTCGCGAAGCTCGGCGTCGCGGCGCCCGAGATGGCCTACGACCTCCCCACCGGCGGCAAGCGCCTGATCCAGCGCGCGCACGGCTACGTCGCGACGGTGTGCTCCGGCGCCGTCACGTTCGAGCACGGCGAGAGCACCGGCGAGCTGCCGGGGAAGCTGGTGCGGAGCTGACAGCTCCGTTGCGCAGCGCATGCGCTGGGTGACTCGCAGGCACATTCGCGTCAACCGAACCGCGACCGCGTGGCTGGTGCGCCGCTTCGTCGACCGCGAGGCGGAGTTCGTGTTCGTCGAGCCGGAGGCGGTCGCGCGCGTCGAACGCGACGAAGGCGCGATCGGCTTCGACGCACCGGGGGCGCGCTTCTCGAATGCGGGCGGGGTCACTTCGTTCGAGCAGATCCTTGCGGCGTACGGCCTCGCGGATCCCGTGCTCGGCGAACTCGCGCGCATCGTCCACGCAGCCGACGTCGCCGGCGAGGAAGCGCTCGTGGCCGAGGCTGCGGGCTTGAAGCTGCTGTCGCGCGGTTTTCCGCTCGTCGCGCGCGACGATCACGACACCGTCGAGCGAGCGTCGTTTCTCTACGACGCGCTCTACGCCGCGCTCGCTGAGCGCGCGCGCAGCTGACGGCGTCGCGCCTCAGCCGTACACGAACTCCTTGCCATTCAGGTCGATCGCGGGGATCTCGTCCTTCTCGCGCCAGTAGTCCTGGGTGTGCTGCCACTCGGGCTTGTCGCCGCGCTTCGGCAGCAGGTGCAACGAGCGCATCAAGTAGCCGGGGTTGAAGTTGTCAGGGTCGATCCAGTCGTGGAGCGGCATGCCGGAATCCTCGGGCCGCAGCGTCACGCCGATGCGCCGCTTGCCCGTCGCACGCATGTGGTTCAGCAGGCGGCACACGAAGTCGCCGAGCAGGTCGGCGCGCAGTGTCCAGCTCGCGCGGAAATAGCCGAACACCCACAACAAGTTCGGCACACCGGTGAACATCATGCCGCGGTAGGTGACCGTGTCGTGGAGGTCGAGCGGCTTGCCGTCGATCGTGAACGCGATGTCGCCGAGGATGCTGATGTCGAAGCCGGTGGCGGTGACGATGATGTCGGCCTCCAGCTCGCGGCCCGACTTCAGCAGCACGCCTCGCTCGGTGAAGCGCTCGATCTCGTCCGTGACCATCGACGCCTTGCCCGACTGGATGCCCTTGAACAGGTCGCCGTCGGGAATGAACGCGAGGCGCTGCTGCCAGGGGCGGTACTTCGGCGTGAAGTGCTGCTTCACGGTTTCGTCGGGCAGGAACGCGCGCGCGGCCGCGAGCAGCTCCTCCTTCACCGCGTCGCCCTGCTCGAGGCAGCGCTGCGTCAGCAGGTGCTGGTCGCGCAGGATCTTGCGCCGCACGATCTCGTGGATCCACGTCTCGTCGACCTCGAGCTCGCGCAGCGTGTCTGCCAGCTCGTTGCGATTCTGCGCCGGCATGAAGTAGGTCGGCGAGCGCTGCAGCACCGTGGTGTGCTTCGTGTCGGCGGCGATCGCGGGCACCACGGTCGCGGTGGTCGCGCCCGATCCAATGACGAGCACGTTCTTGTCGCGGGTGTCGAGATCCTTCGGCCACGTTTGCGGGTGCACGATCTTTCCGCGGAACTTCGCCATGTCCATCCACTCGGGCGTGTAGCCCTGCGCGTGGCGGTAGTAGCCCTGGCACATCCACAGAAAGCTCGTGGTGAGGTGGAGCTTCTCCTGGGTGTCGGTGCGCGTCGCCTCGACGCTCCACTGGTTGTTGCGGCTCGACCAGCTCGCGTGTGTGATGCGGTGGCGGTAGCGGATGTGCTTCCCGAGATCGTGCTCGGCGATCACCTCACCCATGTACTTGCGGATCTCGTCGGCGGTCGCGATCGGCGCCGTCGTCCACGGCTTGAAGCGGTAGCCGAAGGTGTAGAGGTCGCTGTCGGAGCGGATGCCGGGGTAGGTATGCGTGTGCCAGGTGCCGCCGTAGCTCTCGAGCGCGTCGAGCACGACGAAGCGCGTGCCGGGGCACTGCTGCTGGAGATGCACCGCGCCGCCCACGCCCGAGATGCCCGCGCCCACGATCAGCACGTCGAAGTGTTCCACTCGCTGCGCTGCGCCGTTCGTTCCCGTGCTGCTGCTCGCCGCCATGTCGCGTTCCTCGCGTTGTGGATTCGCGCGCGACATCGCGTCGCGATCCGTGCCCTCGCGGTGCAAGCGATGTGCCCCGCGTTTGCGCCGCAGGATCGCGCGACCCGTGGCGCCGCGCCGCGCCCGCGCGCCCCAGCTGGGGCCGCGCGGTCCGCGCTGCGGCGAGCCGTCAGCGCATGAGCAGAGGTCGCGCCCGGCGCCGGGATCGTGGGCGCACCGCCGACCGAGACGCCCGAGGAGAGGCGACTACGGGCAGGGAACGCCCTGGCAGAGATTGTTGCCGAGGTTCACTCTGCCCAAGACGCTGGCGCTGTTCCCGCCGTTCGTGCTCGTGATCACCACCTCGCGATAGCCGCCGCCTGTGCCCAAGGCGAGCGCGAACTCGGTCGTGGATGTCACTCCGCTGTTGCGAATCGTGCCTGTGCTCACGAGCACCCCGTCTGCCGCGGCGTCGATACCGCGAAGACCGTCCCCCTCGGCGGAGATGCCCTGATCGCGGTCAATCCTTGAAGTCGGGCGCCCGCTTCTCCTTGCGCGCGAGCACCGCCTCTTCGAAGTTCTTCGTCGTCAGGCGCACGTAGAGCTGCGTGTGGCTTTCGAGTTCGATCGCGGCCGCGAGGCTCGCCGTCTCGAGGCCCGACCACATCATCTTCTTGGTGAGCTGCACGCCCTGCGTGCTCCAGCCGTTGATGGTGTCCGCGAGCGCGAGCGCTTCGTCCATCAGTCTGTCGTCGGGAACGGTGCGCGAGACGAGTCCGATTGCGGCGGCCTCGTTCGCGTCGACGTCGCGCCCGGACAGCATGATCTCGAACGCTCGCGACGATCCTATCGCGCGCGGCAATAAGAACGAGAGCCCGAGCTCGGTCGCGGTGAGGCCGTTGTTGATACCCGCTGCGCGGAAGTAGGCGGACGCGCCCGCGATGCGGATGTCGGCGCCGAGCGTGAGGCACATGCCGCCGCCGATCGCCGCGCCGTTGATCGCTGCAATCACCGGCTGCGGCATGCGCCGCAGCGCGGGCACGAGATCCGCGAGGATCGACATCGAGCGCGTCGCGATGCGCGTCAGCGTCATGCCCGCGATGTTCGGAGGCGGCCCGCCATGCTGTGTGTCCGCGCCCGAGCAGAAGCCGCGCCCGACGCCCGTGAGCACGACGCACCACGTGTCGTTGTCGGCAGCGACTTCCTCGATCGCCTCGGCGAGCGGAACCATCTGGTCGAACGACATCGAGTTCATGCGTTCGGGGCGGTCCAGCACGATCACGCTCGTGTGCGGCCGCGGCTTCTCGATTCGGATGTAGGGGCGGGTCAATTCGTCTCCTGGACCTGCGCGTGCCGGCTGCGAAATGCCGGCAGCTCAGGTAGCACGCACGCCGGTGGCCACGCGCGTTAGCGTACGCCGCCGCTCAGTTGGGCACGGAGGCAGCGATGGCAGCGCACGAATACCGCGTGATCGACGCGCGCGAGATCTCGAAGTGGGACGACGAGGTGGACGTCGTGATCGCAGGCCTCGGCTGCGCAGGCGCGTGCGCCGCGATCGAGGCGCGCCTCGCCGGCGCGAGCGTGCTGGTGCTCGAGCGCGCGAGTGGCGGCGGCGGCGTGACGTCGATGGCGGCGGGTCACGTGTACGCGGGCGGCGGCACGCGCGTCCAGCGGGCGGTCGGCGTCGCGGACACGGCCCTGGACATGGAGAAGTACCTGATCGCGAACACACCAGATCCCGATCGCGACAAGATCCAGCTGTATTGCAGCGAGAGCGTCGCGCACTTCGATTGGTTGCTCGCCCAGGGCGTGCCGTTCAACGACACGATGTTCAAGGGCAAGCACGTGCTCCAAATGACGGACGAGTGCTTGATCTGGAGCGGCAACGAGGAAGCCTGGCCGTACCGGGAGCAGGCGAAGCCGGCACCGCGCGGGCACAAGGTGGCGCTCGAGGGCCACGCGGGCGGCGCGAAGATGATGGAGGTGTTGATCGCGCGGGCGAAGGAATTGGGCGCGCGCATCGAGATCGAGAGCTGGGTGCGCGAGCTCGTGCGCGACGGCGATCGCATCGTCGGCGTGCGCATGCGCAACTTCGAAAAGGAGCGCACGGTTCGCGCGCGCAAGGGAGTCGTGCTCGCAACGGGCCACTTCACCAACAACGAGCAGATGTTGGGGAAATACGCGCCGCACCTGCTGGATGCGCGACTCGAGCGCCAATACACGCCGAACGACGACGGCGCCGGCATCCAGCTCGGCCTGGCAGCGGGCGGCGAGGCGCTGCACATGGCGGGCGCCCTGATCACCTATCCGTTCTATCCCCCCGAGAAGCTGCTGAAGGGCATCCTCGTCAACAAGCTCGGCAAACGCTTTGTCGCGGAAGACGTCTACCACTCGCGTTCGAGCATCGAGATCACACTGCAGCCCGACGCCGAGGCGTACCTGATCGTCGACGAAGAATGCTTCGGGCGCCCCGAGTTCGGCGGCTGGGACGTCGTCGATGCCTGGGAAGACGTGGCCGCGATGGAGGCGGACCTCGGCATGCCGAAGGGTGCGCTGCAGAAGACGCTCGCGGACTACAACGCGAACGCCGCGAAGAAGGAAGATCCCGAGTTCCACAAGCACGCCAAATGGCTGAAGCCGCTCGACAAGCCGCCGCTCGCGGCGCTGCGCGGCTCCCTCGGCAGCGGCGCGTTCCGCACGTTCACGCTGGGCGGCCTGCGCGTCTCGCGCGACGGCGAGGTGTTACGGCCCGACGCGTCGCCGATCCGGGGCCTCTATGCGGCCGGCGCGTGCGCCTCGAACATCGCGCAAGACGGCAAGGGCTATTCGAGCGGCACCTGCATCGGTGAGAGCACGTTCTTCGGAAGAAGAGCGGGGAGGCACGCGGCGCAGGGCTGAGCGCTGGAGGAGGCCCCACATGCCTTACGACGAAGGGCTCGCGCAGCGCATTCGCGAGCTGCTTCAAGACGACCCGCGCATCAGCGAGAAGAAAATGTTCGGCGGTGTCGTGTTCCTCGCGAACGGCAACATGGCGGCGGGAGTCATCCGCGACGAGCTGATGGTGCGCGTCGGGCCGGGCGCACACGATGAGGCCGTCGCGCAGCCCCACGCGCGCGCGATGGATTTCACGGGGCGTCCGATGCGCGGCTTCGTTCAGGTTGCGCCGGCCGGCTTCGAGGAAGACGCGGATCTGCAAGCGTGGATCGCGCGCGGAATCGTCCACGCAGAGAAGCAAGTGCAGAAGGCGCCCAGCGCCAAGCGACCGTCGCGGAACGCAAAGGCCACGGCCGCGAAGGCCGAGCCTGCGGCGAAGGCGGAGCCGCGGAGAACTGCGCCGCCGAGCAAGCCGCGCAAGAAATGAAGCTCACAGCACTGGGTCGATGTCCTTCTCGAAGCGCGCGCCTTCGTGCTGCTCGACGAACCACTCGGCGAGCAGCGCGCTCGGCGTGCCCGGCGGCTGCGCGCTGATGCGCAGCCAGTTGCGCTTCGCGACGAAGCGCACGTCCTTGTTGGGGAACTCGATCATGCGCGCGGTGAGGCCGCGCTGTAGCTCGTCGGTCCTCGCGAACGTCTTCAGCGCGAAGGCGGCGATTCCGGGCGGCGGCGTGTGAACGATTGCGGACGAGATCAAGATGTTGATCACGCAGGCGTTCGGTCGCGCGTTCGGGATGCGCGTCGTGCGCGCGAGTCCGAGCGCCGCGAAGTGCACGTCGCCCGAGACGATCGTCACGCGGCAGCGCTGCTCGTTCGCGACGGCGAACAGGTGCTTCAGCAGGTTCTTGCGCTCGATCTGATGCGCATCGCTCGACCAGAAATCGCGCAGGTCGTCCTCGAGCTTCTGCTCGCCGGGAATCGCCTCGAGTAGGCCCTGCAGGAAGCCCGCGCGGGGCCAAACCACCGGCGTGCTCGTGATCAGCAGCAGGTGCTTCGGTCCGTTCGCTGCGGCCGCGGTGATGCCAGCCAGCGCCGCTGCCCAGCTCGCCGCGCTGAGGATCTGCCGCTCAGTGCGTTCGCTGCGCAAGTCGAGCGCGACGATCGCGACGTCGCCGATGCGGTGCGCCGTGCAGCGCGCCGCGCCCGGGATGGTTCCCGGCCGCTCGGCGCCGGGCTCGACCTGGCGCTGGAACGCGTCGAAGGCGTCGCGGCCGCGCGCGAAGATGCCCTGATAAACGTCGCATTCCTG
>JANNKN010000200.1:0-14727 GCA_031396315.1 Deltaproteobacteria bacterium | reverse complement strand
GAAAAGCCTTTCACGCTCAGCCCCGATCCGAAATACCTGTTCCTCTCGGACTCGCATCGCGAGGCCTTGGCGCATCTGCTGTACGGCATCGAGCAGGGCGAGGGCTTCATCGCGGTCACCGGCGAAGTGGGAACCGGCAAGACGACGCTCTGCCGCACGCTGCTCGATCGGCTGGACGCCTCGACGGAGGTCGCGTTCGTCTTCAACCCGCCGCTCTCCGGGATGGAGCTGCTGCAGGCGGTTCACCACGAGCTCGGGCTGCTCGGCGGCGAGGCGACGCGGCAGGAGCTCACCTCCGAGCTGAACCAGTTCCTGCTCGAGAAGAAGGCCCAGGGCAAGCGCGTCCTGCTGATCATCGACGAGGCACAAAACCTCGAGCGCGATGCGCTCGAGCAGGTCCGTCTGCTCGGAAACCTCGAGACGAACACGGCGAAGCTGCTGCAGATCGTGTTGCTCGGGCAACCGGAGCTCGACACGAAGCTCGAATCACCGGATCTGCGCCAGCTGCGCCAGCGCATCACGGTGCGCTGGCGGCTCGCGCCGCTCTCGGCACACGAGACGCGCGAGTACGTCTCGCATCGCCTCAAGGTCGCTGGCTCCTCGAAGGAGATCTTCACCGAGCTCGCGACGCGCGAGATCCACCGACGCACGCGCGGGATTCCGCGCGTGATCAACCTGGTCTGCGACCGAGCGCTGCTCGCGGCCTACGCGGCGCAGTCGCACTCGATCGGCCTCGGGCTCGTGTCGCAAGTGGAACGTGAAGTGGCGGGGCCGCCGCGCGGCGGCAGCGGCTACGCGAGCTGGCGGGATCGCTTCACGGTGCGGCCCGACTTGATACTGTCGGCGCTGATTGGCGCGACAGCCTTCGCGCTGATGCTCGGGCTCGCGCTCAGCACCGGCGTCGCGGCGAGCTGGTTCCGCGGCAGCGAGGACGGCGCCCAGCCGAGCGCGATCGCGCAGCCCGCGGCGCTCTCGGCGGCTGCGCCCGCGAGCACCGACGCAGTGGCGCTGCCCGATGTCTCGACCGCGCCGCCTGCGGCTCAGCCCCTCGACCTCGCAAGCGCGCTCGCGCGCCTCTCGCCCGCGGCGAGCGGAGCCGCGAGCTGCGATGCGCTGCTCGAAATCTGGGGCGAAGCGCGCACGGGCGCGGATGTGCTCTCGATCGGGCAGGTGCAGGATCAGCTGCGCGCGCGCGGCTTCTCGGTGCTCGCGCTCGTCGGCAGCGATCTCGACGCATTGCGGCGCGTCGATCGCCCGGCGCTGCTGATGCTCACGGCACTCGACGGCGCGTCGCGTCCGGTGCTCGTCGAGCGGCTCGATGGAGACGCTGCGTGGCTGCGCGGCCTCGGCGGCAGCACGGCGGTGCGCGTCCCGCTCGGCGAGTTATCAGGGCATTGGGACCGGACGGCCTACATCGCGTGGCGCAACCCCGCCGCGCTCCCGGATCTGCTCGTGCGCGGCGCTCGCGGCGACGCGGTGGCGTGGCTACAGCACACGCTCGCGCAGCTCGGCCATTATTCGGGCGCGCCCACCGGCGCCTTCGACGCGCAGACGTCGCGCGCCGTGCGCGCATTCCAGCGCGCGAATGCGCTCGCGCCGGACGGCGCCGTCGGCCCGTACACGCAGCTGCTGCTCAATCGCGCGATCTCGCCGTCGCCGAAGCTCGCTGCGCCGGTGGAGCCCGCGGCGTGAGCACGATCCTGAAAGCACTGAAGCGTCTCGACGAGCAGCGCCGCGCAGACGCCGCCCCGCGCACGCTCGAAGAGCAGGTGCTCGCGGGCGGGGGCGCCCGCTTCGAGGATCCGGGCGCGCGCTCCAACAAGCGGTTGTTCATCGCGATCGGCGCGGCGAGCGTGCTGCTCGCGGTCGGCGTCGCGTGGATCGCATTGCGCGAGCGGCCGTCGAAGGTGCAGCCCGCGCCGCCGGCGGTCGCAGCGCAGCCGGTCGATCCGCAGCAAGCGAGCGCGCGGGCGCCGCGCGGCGCCGTGCCGTCGCGCGGTGCGCCCGTTTCGGGCACCGCGTTCGATCCGGGGATTCGCGACATTCTGCGCGCGCAGCCCGTTCACGGGGATGCCGCACTGACGGGGGGTGCAGCCAGCCTGCGCCCGGCGGCGGGCAATCAACCCGAGCCGGGGATTGGGCTCGAGCCGGAGCTCATCGCAGCTGATGCCCAGCGCATCCCAAACGTCGCGGCGGCGCCGCGCGAGGAGCTTCCGAGCTTCGATGTGCAGCCCGCGCGCGAGGGGGTGCCTGCGCCGGCTCCGCTGCCCGAAGCCAGCGTGCGTGCGAGCGAATCGCCGGCGCCCGAAATCGCGCGAGCGGAGCCCCGGCGCGAGCCGGAGCCTGCGCCGGAGCCCGCGATCGCGCCCGAGCCGCAGCGCGAGATGGCAGTCGTCCCCACGCGCCCCGAGGTCTCGGTCGAGCGCACGCAATGGCACCCGACGCCCGCGAAGCGCAGTGCGCTCGTGCGCGTCGGCCCGTCAGGTGAGACGCGCGAGCTGCACGAAGGCGATGCGCTGGAGGGTGTGCTCGTGAAAGAGATCCGCCCGTCGGGTGTGCTCTTTCTCTTCGAAGGCGAAGAGTTCAAGCGGGGCGTCGGCGGAAGCTGAGCGCCGCGCGCGCTCAGCGCAGCGAGACGCTGCCGTTGCTCGCGCGCAGTCGGATCGGCGCGCCGCCGCGGCCGAGCGTGCAGCGCAGTCGCCCTTCCTTTTCGCGCGGCGCGCACGACATTTCGCGTTGCGTACGAATCGTGCCGTTGTCGACGCGGATGTCGACGTCGCCGTCGCAGTCCGCGGGCAGCTCGAGCGTGATGCGGCCATTGCTCGTCGCAAGCACGACACCTGCGGCATCCAGGCTGTCGAGCCGGCAGCGGATCGTGCCGTTCGAGGTCGCGGCATCGACGGAACCCTTGTGCTCGGAGAGCTCGATCTTGCCGTTCGAGGAGCGTGCGACGATGCGGCCGCAGGTGCACTCGGTGTGAACGCGGGCATTCGACGTGCTCAGCTCGACATCGCCGATCACGTCCGTGACGCGGATCGGCCCGTTGCTCGAGTTCGCGCGCACGGCGGCGCGCAAGCCCGAGAGGCACACGAGCCCGTTCGACGAGGTCACGGTCGCGCGCGTGCCGCGCGGCACGCGCACCTCGAGGTCGGCCTTGCCGCGTAACAAGAAGCGGCCGGGCACGTCCACTTCCACGAACAGCTCGCCACCGGCTTCGCGGGTGCGCACCTTGATCTCGTCGGCGCGCCTCGCGGCGTCCTCGACGGATTCGCCGCGCGCCGCACGCACGAAGCGCAGCGCGACGTCGCTTCGGTCCTCGCCGATCACGCGCGTGCGGCCGTTCTCGTTGTCGATCGTGAGCCCGATCTTGGGCGCGGGCAGCATCAGCGTCTCGTCGAGCTCGGCGCGTTCACGCCACGGAATGCCTTCCAGCAGCGAGTGCAGGAAGCCGCCGAAACCCGAGCGCGGTCGCTCGCGATCGTCGTCGCCTGGGTCGTGCCGCCAGCTCACGAGACGAGCCTCCGGGTGTGTTCGACGAGGCGCGTCAGCACCGCGCCCGCCGGGCCTTGCAGCGAAGTCGTCGCATGTGGCGTGAACTCGCTCTCGTACGGGTTGACCTCGATCGCGCGCCCGCCGCGCCGCAGCACGTCCAACGGAAACTCGGCCGCCGGGTACACCGTGGCCGACGTGCCGACGACGAGGATGCAGTTCGCCCGCTCGACCGCCGCGAGGCAGGCGCGCAGCACGCGGGGCGGAATCGGTTCGCCGAAACTCACGGTGTCCGCCTTCACGATGCCGCCGCATTCCGGGCAGAGCGGAGGCAAGTTCTCAGGGTCGACCTGGATCTTCTTCGGCTCGAAGCGCTGATGGCACTCGAGGCAGCGCAGCCAATGATGGTTGCCGTGGATCTCGAGCAGCGAGCGCTGGCCCGCTTGGGCGTGCAAGTCGTCGATGTTCTGGGTGATTAGGGTGTCGAGCAACTCGAATTCTTCCAATGCCGCGAGCGCGCGGTGCCCCGCATTCGGCTTCGCCGCCGCCAGCGTCTCGGCGAGTCCGACGGCCCACGGCGCCTTCGGATTCAGCCGGTCTCGCCACGCCTGCGCGGGATCGCGCAGAAAGCGCTGATGACCATCGAGCGGCGGCTCGCCGTACTTCGTCCAGAGTCCACCCGGCCCGCGGAAGGGCGGAATCCCACTCTCGACGGAGAGGCCGGCGCCGGTCAGCGCCACGGTCGAACGCGCTTCGTGCAGCCAACGCGCCGCCTCCGCGATCTGCGCGTCGAGCTCGTGCGTGAGCGTGAAATCGTCGGCGTTCATCAGTGGTACTGCTTCCGCTTCCAGTCGTCGTTTTCGAGCGAATGGAGTTTGCGGCGCATGCGCCAGCGCCGCAGGCGGTACTGCAGCTGTGAGATCGTGATGCCGGCGTCGCCGCTGCGCGCCAGCAGCAGGAAGCCGACGATCACGCCGCCGAGATGGCCGACGTGGCTCACGCCCGGGCGCGCGAAGACCAGATCCATCAGGAACAGGAAGGGAATCAGGTAGAGCGCGCGCAGCGGGACCGGAGGAATGATCAGCAGAATCCGGCGATCGGGCCAGGTGAGCGAGTGCGCAAGCAACACCGCGTACACCGCGCCGGAAGCGCCGAGCGTCTGCACCGAGCCGGCCAGGCCGAGGTAGAGGAGCGCGCCCTGCCAGACTGCGATCGCGACGCCCGCGCCGACCCCGCTGATCAAGTAGAAGCGCAAGAAACGCTGTGCGCCCCACGCACCCGCGATCTCGCTGCCGAACATCCACAGCGCGAGCATGTTGCCGATCAGGTGCCAGGGGCCATCGTGCAACCACATGTAGGTCGCGAGGCGCCAGACCTGCGCGCCTTCCCACACCGCGCGCGGCTCGACCGTCAGCCAGGGCACGAAGCGGCCGAGGGCGAGGAAGCAGACGACGTTCGCGGCGATCAACCACTTGATTACGTCGGGCGTGTAGCCGGGCCCGAACCGCATCTGTGCGCCGCCTCGTCCGACCACAAGAACTCCGATGTCTCACGCTTGCTTCGCCGAACGCTGGGCGCGACCCGTAGGATCGCGTTCGGAATCGCAGTGCTGAGTTTGCGCGGAGGGCGCGACGCCGCGCAACAGAGCGAGCCTAACGGCGCTGCCTCGGGCCAGTCAACGAGAATTCGGGCTCAGGCCTGCCCCGGCGCGAACGAAACGAGGGCCGCCGCGGCCTCGACGGCGGGCAGACCGGTGAGGTCGACGACCGGCAAGTCGAGGGCGAACTCGCGGCGCATGCTGGCGAGCTGCGCGCGCGCTGCCTCGGGCCCGCCGCACAAGACGGCGCGCGAGACGTCGGCGTCGGCGATGTCGGCGAACCACGGGTGGAAGCGCCGGAACGCAGCGAGCAGCGGAGGATCGCCCGCAGCAAGGGCGGGGCGCGCGAAGATCTGGAGCACGCGAGCGATCTCCCGCGGCTCGCGGCGCCGCGCCCGGCAGGCCGTCTCTAGCTGGCGGGTTGCGCGCGCGATCCGCTCCGCGAGCGCCGGCACGTTCATGTTCCAGGCGTCTGCGTGCTTCGCGACGAGGTCCAGCATGCGCGGCCCCGCCGCGGCCAGCTCGAGCGGCGGCGGGGCCGCGAGCGCAGGTCGCACGCGCGCATGCTCGAGCGCGACGAAGCGACCGCGCTGCGTGACCGACTCGCCGCTCCACAGCGCTCGGAGCGCCACGAGCGTCTCGTCGAGCCACGCGATTCGATCGGCGACGATTGGGAACGGGAGGCCGAACGCACGGTCGGCTGCATGCGCGCCGATCGCGAGGAGCGCACGCTGTCGCCGCGGCGCGATGCGCTCGAACGTCGCGAGCGATTGCGCGAGCCGCGCGGCGTTCCAGTGGTGCACCAGCCGGATCGACGCGAGCTGGATGCGCGAACTCCGCTGGGCGAGCGCAGTCATGACGGTCCAGCCATCCAGCACGTCGCGCTCGCCGACGCTCGCGAGCTGCGAGACGTCGCCGTCGAGGTAGGCCGCCGCGTAGCCGAGCGCGTCGGCGCGCTCGACCAGCGCCGCAAGCTCCTCGAACGCGAGCTGATGCCAGGTGAACGCGACGGCGACAGGCTGCGCCTGCGAGCCCGCGCTCACCTCGACTCGCCTACGAGGCGCGAGGCGAGCAACAGCGCGAGCGCGCTCTTCGCGTCGCGTAGCTCGCCCGCGTAAACCATCTCGAGCGCGCGCGCGAGCGGCGTTGGCACCACTTCGATCACCTCGTCGGGCTCGAGCGCTTGCGGCACAGGGATTAGGTCGAACGCGGCGAATAGATGGATCACTTCGTCCGTGAAGCCGGGCGTCGTGAAGATCGAGGACAGATGCACGAGCCTGCCCGCGCGCCGGCCCGCTTCCTCGGCGAGCTCCTTGTGCGCGCATACTTCGGGCGTGTCGCCGTCGAGCTTGCCAGCGGGAATCTCCCAGATGAAGCCGCCCGCGGCGTGACGGAACTGGCGAATCAGCAGCACGGTGCGCGGATCCTCGAACGGCACGACGGCCGATGCGCCCGGGTGCCGAACCACTTCGAGCGCGACCGTGCGTCCGTTCGGCAGCGCGACGTCCTCGATCTGCACGGTGATCGAGCGGCCACGATGCACGACGCGCGTGCTCATCCCCTGCTCCGTGCGTGCGGAAGCTTCGAGCTCACGCGCGGCTTCGTCGCTGCCGCGGGCTCGCCCGCGCTCGGGCACTCCTCCGCGAGCGGGCACGCCTCGCAGCGCGGCTTCTTGGCGTCGCAGCAGACGCGGCCGTGATGGATCACGCGCAGCGTGAAGGGCGTCCACTCGCGCGCCGGGAGTAGCGCCGCGAGCTCGCACTCGATCTCGTCGGGATCCTCGCTGCGCACGAGACCGAGCCGGCGGTTCACGCGCTGCATGTGCGTGTCGATCGCGAGCGCCGGCTCGCCGAACGCGACGCCGCGCACGACGTTCGCCGTCTTGCGCGCGACACCGCGCAGCGTCACCAGCTGCTCGAGCGCGCGCGGCACCTCGCCGCCGAAGTCGCTGACGATGCCCTGCGCCGTCGCCTGAATCGACTTCGCCTTTTGCCGGTAAAAGCCCGTCGGCCGCACGATCGCCTCGATCTCCGCCGGATCCGCTGCCGCGAGCGCTCGCGCAGTCGGGTGCTTCGGGAACAGCACCGCCGTGACCTCGTTCACCTTGGCGTCGGTGCATTGCGCAGAGAGGATCGTCGCGATCAGCAGCTCGAACGCGTTGCGGTGATCGAGCGCGCAGCGCGCGTCGGGGTACGTTCGCGCGAGCCGCTTCGCGATGCGGCCCGCGCGCGCGCCGCGGGCTTCGGTGCTCTCAGGCGACATGTTGGGCACAGTAGCGGCGGCAAGCGGCGCTTCGCCGCGCGGACGGAGATCCCCCATGAAGCTGCAGGAAAAGATGGCCGCGATCGTGTTCGGCGAGAACGGCGAATCGCTCGAGGGCACCTTCCTCGCGGGGGCGAGCGGCGACGACCGTGGCGCGCTGATCGCGCCGCCGCATCCGATGTACGGCGGCAGCATGGAGTCGCCGGTGGTGTCGGAGATTGCGTTCGCATGTCATCGCAGCGGCATCGCGACGCTGCGCTTCAACTGGCGCGGCGTCGGCGCGAGCGCTGGCGAGCCGAGCGGCGACGCCGCGGTCGCGGACGAGGATTATGGCGCCGCGCTCGCGCATCTCGCCGAGACTGTGCCCGGTGCACTGCTCGCCTGCGGCTACTCGTTCGGCAGCGCTGCCGCGGTGCGCGTTGCAGAGCGCTCACCGCGCGTGCGCAGGCTCGTGCTCGTCGCGCCGCCGCCCGCGCTGATCGCGCCGGCGCGCATCGCGGCGCTGCGCGTCCGCACGCTGGTGATTGCGGGAGATCGCGACGGCTTCGTGCCCGTGCCGGCGCTGAGAGAGGCGTTCGCGAGCGCAGCGAACGTCACGTTGCGTGTGCTGACCGGAGTGGACCACTACTTCATCGACGGGCTCGGTGTGCTCGGGCGCGAAGTGAGCGAGTGGCTCGGGGACGCCGATTCCTGAGCGCGCTCAGAAATCCAGCCGTCGCTTCCTCTCCGTCGCCTCTTCGCTCGCACCCGCACTCGCAGCCTCTGCGCGCTCGAGCGGCTCCGTGCCCGTCAGGAACGCCTGAGTCATTACGGCGCGGCTGCCCGCACCCGCGAGCTTCCCGGTCTTCGTGTCGATGCGCACGAAGGTGACGCCATCGGGCGCCTCGGGCCCCGCGGGCTTGCGGCCTGCGAGCGCGGCCTTCATGTAGTCCATCCAGATCGGCAGCGCGGCCTTGCCGCCGGTCTCCTTCGGGCCGAGCACGTCGCGCTCGTCGATGCCGACCCACACTCCAGTAACGACCTCGGGTGAGAAGCCCACGAACCAGGCATCGGTCTGGTCGTTCGTGGTGCCCGTCTTGCCCGCGAGGTAGGGGCCGAGGCTGCGCGCGCGGCCCGCGGTGCCATTCGGATGCTCGACCGGCGCGCGTAGCGTCTGCGCCACCACGAACGCGTGGGCCGGCGCGATCGCGTAGCCCTTCGGTGTCGTGAGCTTCGGGAAGGGCCGCTCTTCGAGGATCTCTTCGACCATGCCGACGTCGCCCTCGCCGAGAGCTTCGCCATCGGCCTCGAGGCTCGCGTCCTCACTCTCGCTCTCGCGCACGACCGGTTGTTGGGCACTCGCCGCCGCCGACTGGGTGCTTTGCGCGGCCGCTTCTTCCGCTGCGCTCTTCGCGTCGACGGGCTTCGCCACCGGCCCGTCGAGCGGGACGTTCTGGATCACGACCTCGCCTTCGCGATCGAGCACGCGCGCAATCAGCCGCGGCTCGACGAGCTTGCCGCCCGCCGCGAACACACCGTAGGCGCGCGTGATCTCGAGCAGCGTGACCGAGCTGGTGCCGAGCGCGAGCGAGAGCCCCGTGTCGAGCTTCGATTTCACGCCGAGCGCGTGGGCGAGATCGAGCGTCGGCTGAATGCCGACATCGGAGAGGATGTAGACCGCCGCGTTGTTGATGGATCGTGCGAGCGCCTCGGTGAGCGTCAAGCGTCCGAGGAACTCGCGGCCGTAGTTCTCAGGCCGCCAGAGCGTGCCACTGCCGTCGTCGTACACGGCCGGTCGGTCGTAGACGATCGTCGCGGGCGTGAAGCCATTTGCGAGGGCGGCGGCGTAAACGATCGGCTTGAACGCGCTGCCGGCCTGGCGCTTCGCTTGGGTGGCGCGGTCGAACTCGCTGCTTGCGAAGTCGTAGCCGCCGACGAGCGCCAGTAGGTCGCCCGTCTTCACGTCGAACGAGAGCAGCGCACCCTGTACGTCGGGGACCTGATAAAGCGAGGCGCTCAGCGGGCCCGGTTGCGCGTCCGCCGCAGGCGCCTCCAGCTTGAATTGCGCGACGTCGCCGACCGCGAGCGCTTGCGAGAGCCGCGCGATCGAGCCGCCATGCGCGCCGCCCTTTTTCGCGTGCGCCCAGTTCGACGACGCGAGCGCCACGTTCGCCTCGACGCCAGCGCCGAACGCGACGCGCGCGCGCTGCTGCTTGTCTTCGACCGCGAGCACGACGCCCGTGCGCGGCTTCGCGAAGAATCTCGGCGCGGGCGGCGCATTCGGCTCGAGCTCGTTCTCGAGCGCGAGCTTCGGCAGCTCCGCCGCGATCGCATCGGGCTTCAGCTTGCGCAGTGCGCCGCGATAGCCGCGGCGATGATCGAGCGCCTCGACGCCACTTTGCAGCGCGCGCACCGCAGTTTGCTGGAGCGCTAAGTCGATCGTGGTGTCGATGCGCAGCCCGCCGCGCAGCACGAATTCGTTGTCGAGCTCTGCGACGAGTCGACGCCTGACCTCTTCGGTCACATACGCCGCCGCCTCCGAGGCGCTGGGGTCGGGCGATTTCAGCAGCGGCTTCGCGTCGATGTTCGCCTGATAAGCCGCTTCGTCGAGAAAACCGACGTCGCGCATGCGGCCGAGCACGTAACGCCGGCGCTCGTCGGCGCGCGTCGGGTTCGTGTGCGGCGAGAACTTGCTCGGCGCCTTCGGCAGGCCCGCGATCAGCGCCGCCTCACTCGGCGTGAGCTCCGCGAGCGGCTTGTCGAAATAGGTGCGCGCGGCCTCGGCCACGCCATACGCGCCGCTGCCGAAATAGATGTGGTTCAGATAGCGCCACAGGATCGCGTCCTTGTCGAAGCGCTGCTCGATCTGGCGCGCGAGCAGCGCCTCCTTCGCCTTGCGCGTGTAGGTGCGCTCGGACGTGAGCAGCAGATTCTTCGCGAGCTGCTGCGTGATCGTGCTCGCGCCCTGCGTCTCGTCGGTCGTGAGCGTCACCCAGGCCGCGCGCAGCATCGAGACGAAGTCGACGCCGCCGTGCTCGTAGAACGTGTCGTCCTCGGCCGCGAGAAACGCGTTCACGACGAGCTTCGGAATCTCTGGCATCGGCGTCAGCTGCCGGCGCTCCTCGTAGAACTCACCGATCAGCGCGCCGTGCCGGTCGTAGACGCGGCTCGTGAGCGCCGGCCGGTAGTCGTCGAGGGCACGCAGGTCGGGCAGGTCGCTCGTCACCCAGATCCAGAGCGCCGTGACGCCGAGCCCCGCCAATGCGCCCAGCACGCCGATCGCGACGCCGACGCGGACGAGCGTTTTCCTCGCTGTCATCCCCTCGCGCCCCCCCGAGGCCCGCGCACCGTAGCCGACGCCACCGGCGCTGTTGTAATGAGCGGCACAATCCTGCCCGATCGCGAGGGAGATCCGAGCCGTGTCCCACTTTTCGATGGCGTTCGTGATGGATCCGATCGAGAACCTCAACATCCACGGCGATACGACCTTCGCGCTGATGCTCGAAGCGCAGCGGCGGGGTCATCGCGTCTACACCGCACATCCCGCCGACCTCGGGGTTCGCGACTTCCGAGTCACGGCGAAGGTGCGTTCCGTCGAGCTTCGACGTGAGGTCGGCAATCACGCGACGTTGGGCGCCCCACGTCGCGCCGGCTTGGACGAGGAATTCGACGTCGTCTTCCAGCGCAAAGACCCGCCGGTCGACGTCGCCTATGTCACCGCCACGCAAATTCTCGCGCTCTGCCGCCGCACGCTCGTATTGAATCGACCAGAAGGCATCCTCGCTGCGAACGAGAAGCTCTACGCGATGCATTTCGCGGACGTGATGCCGACGACGTTGATCGCACGCGAGATCCCGCAGTTCGTCGATTTCATGGCCGAGATGGGCGGCGAGATGATCGTGAAGCCGCTTCACGGCAAAGGCGGCGAGGGCATCTTCCACGTCACCAACACCGATCGGAACCTGTTCTCGATCCTCGAGCAGAGCACCGGGTTCGGCACGCACTGGGCGATCGCGCAGCAATATCTGCCGGCGGTACGGCGCGGCGACAAGCGCATCCTGCTGATCGACGGCGAGCCGCTCGGCGCCGTGCTGCGGGTGCCGGCGGAGAACGAGGCGCGCTCGAACCTCCACGTCGGCGGCAAGGCGGCGAAGACGGCACTCGACGACCACGACCACCGCATCGTCGAGAAGCTGCGCCCGTGGCTGCAGCGCGACGGGCTGTTCTTCGTGGGCATCGATGTGATCGGCGGAAAACTCACCGAGGTCAACGTCACGAGCCCGACCGGCATCCAGGAAATGAATGCTCTCGACGGCGCGCGCTACGAAGAGCGCGTGCTCGAGGCGGTCGAAGCCAAGCTGGCCGCGCGCCCGTTGCGATGAACTTCCGCTGCGACGGGGCCTGCTAGCAACTCCGTCGGTAACGCCTCGAAAAACCTATTGACACGTACTCCGACGGCGGGAATCATGCGCACCGTCGGACGCGGCCCCATCCCCGGCCTCGTGCGGCTTCCTCCAAACCCGCGGGCCTCCCGTGAAGGTCCGCGTGTGTTCGTCACGAACCAACGAAGGAGGCCACATGGCCGCAGCAAAAGTCGCGAAAGCTGGCATCAAGCGTGAGAAGGACTGGCTCTACTACCTCGATCGTCGAGGCAACGTGAGCCGCGTCCGCCGAGCCGAAGGCGGCGGCAAAGCGAAGAAGGGCACGACCCAGGTCGTCGCCAAGGTCGGTGTGAAGAAGGAGGACGGGTACCTCTACTACATCGACAAGGACGGGGACGTCTCGCGCGCGAAGATGGTTCGCCGTGGCAAGGGCACCCGCCGCAAGGCCGCGAAGAAGTCCACGGCCCGGCGGCGAGCGCGCCGCTAGCAAGTCCGCGCGAAAGCGCGGACGCGCAGCCGGGCGAAGCCGAGCGGGCATCCGCCGCGGTAACGCCCAGCAAAGAACCGAAGGGGTCGGCATCGTCGCAGGTGCTGACCCCTTCTCCTTTGCCCGTCCGCTAGCCCTGATGAGTCGCGACCCCTAGCCTGCGAGCGCGCGCAATGAGCGACTCCGAAAACGTCATCGCAGGCGCGCGCCACGAACCGGGCGCGCATCCGTACACGATCTTGGTCGTGGACGACGAGCCAGCGATCCTCGAGTCGATCGAGCTCACGCTGGGCGACGACTACCGCGTGCTCACCGCGCTGAACGCGCGTGCTGGCCTGGACGTGCTCGAGCGCGAGGACGTCTCGCTCGTGATCGCGGATCAGGTGATGCCCGGCGTGAGCGGTGCGGAATTCCTCGAGCGCGCCGTCGCGATCCAGCCGCGCGCCGTGCGCATCCTGCTCACCGGCTACGCCGACGTGAACGCGATCATCCACGCGATCAACGACGGCAAGATCTACCGCTACATCCAGAAACCGTGGGAGCCGGATCAGCTGCGGCTCGACGTGAAGCACGCGCTCGAGGCGTACCGGCTCACGGCGGAGAATGCGCAGCTCGCGAGTGCGCTCGCGATCGCGAACGACAGGCTGCGCGCCGAGAATCTCTTCCTGCGGCGCCAAGCGCAGCGCAGCTTCGCGTTCGATCAGCTGATTGGCGCGAGCCCGGCGATGCAGCGCGTGTTCGACGTGATGGAGAAGGTCGCGCAGACCGACGCGACGGTGCTGATCACGGGCGAGACGGGCACGGGCAAGGATCTCGTCGCGCGCGCGATCCACTATGCCGGGTCGCGCAAGGATCGCCGCTTCGTCGCGCAAAATTGCGGCGCGCTGCCGGACACGCTGCTCGAGAGCGAGCTGTTCGGCCACAAGCGCGGCGCGTTCACCGGCGCGCACGCCGACAAGAAGGGGCTGTTCGAAGTCGCCGACGGTGGCACGATCTTCCTCGACGAGATCGGCGAGACCGAGCCCGGTATGCAGGTCCGATTGTTACGGGTGCTGCAAGACGGCGAGATTCGCCCGCTCGGCTCGTCGGAGACGAAGCGAGTCGACGTGCGCATCGTCGCCGCCACGAATCGCGATCTGCGCAAGCTCGTCGAGCAGGGCCGCTTCCGGGAAGATTTGCTCTACCGCCTGCGCGTCGTCGAGATCCGCTTGCCGTCCCTGCGGGAGCGACAAGAAGACATCCCGACGCTCGCGCATCACTTCCTCGATCGCGCGAACGCGAAGATGCGCCGCTCGCTGGCAGGCTTTACGAACGCCGCGATGGATCGGCTCTGCGCGCACCTGTGGAACGGCAACGTGCGCGAGCTCGAGAACGAAATTCAGCGCGCGGTGGCGCTCGCTGGCGACGAAAAGACGATTCACGAGGAGATGCTCTCCGAGCACGTGCGCGGCCCGACGCCGGTGCAGGGCGCGAAGGGTATCGTGCTGCCCGCGGAGCCGGATTTGAATCGCGCCGTCGAGGCGCTCAAGGCCGCGATGATCCAGGACGCACTGAAGAGCGCGGGCAACGTCACGCGCGCCGCCGACAAACTCGGCATACCGCGCCAATCGCTACAGAAGATGATGAAGCGGCTCGGGCTTCGAGAAACCGCCGGCGAGGAGTGAGCCCGAGCGTCGCGCCGGCCTAACGGCTCGCGGTCACGTCCTCGATCAGCTGCGCGATGCGCTCGCCGGCCTTTCCGTCGCCGAACGGGTTCTGCCACGGCGTCGCGCTGCCGAGCAGCTCTCGCGTCGCGGCGAGAATGTCTTCGCTGTACACGCCTGCGATGCGCGCGGCGCCCACGTGTACCGCTTCCGGACGCTCCGTGGTCTCGCGCAGGATCACGCACGGCACGCCGAGTACGCAGGCCTCCTCTTGGACGCCGCCGGAGTCGGTGAGTACGAGCGCTGCGTTGCGGTGCAGTTGCAGGAAGTCGACATAACCCGCCGGCTCGATCGCGCGCACGCGCTCACCCAATGCGATGCCGAGCTCGCGCAAGCGTTGGTGCGTGCGGGGATGCAGCGGCGCGATCACCGGCAAGCCTGCGTGCTCCCCAGCGAGCGCGAGGCCGCGAAATACGTTCGCGAGCGCCGCGTCGTCTTCCACCGTCTCGCGGCGATGCACGGTTGCGAGCAGATACTGTTTTGGCGCGACGCCGAAGCCCGATAGATCCGCGGCAGGCATGCGCTCCAGCTGACGGTGCAGCTCGTCGACGACGGTGTTGCCCGTGACCACGATGCGCCCCGACGCGCGCTCCGCGAGCAGGTTCTCGCGCGACAGATCGGTCGGTGCGCAGAGCAGTTCTGCGAACGCATCGCACTCGCGGCGGTTGTGCTCTTCCGCCATGCGCAGATCGCCGCAGCGCAGGCCCGCTTCGACGTGCACGACGGGAACCCCAGCGTCGCGGCCGCCGAGCGCCGCCCCGAGCGTCGAGTTCGTGTCGCCCTGCGCGACGATCGCGCGCACGCGCTCACCCAATGCGATGCCGAGCT
>JANNKN010000182.1:0-11419 GCA_031396315.1 Deltaproteobacteria bacterium | reverse complement strand
GACTCCGGCTCGCTGCGCGCCGCGGCATGCGGGGGAGGACGGACCTACTGGGGCGCTCGCGGCTTGCGTAGCTCGACTCGCGCGTCGTGATGGTGGGGGATCGGAGATCCTTCGAACGTTCTCTTCCCGCGTCACGCCCATAGCCCACCCGCGCGCCGAGAATGCGCGGTGTACCGGGGCGCCTGGATGCGCGGGCGAGCGAGCTGCCTGACGCGCAGTGCACATGTGAGAGCGATCTCGATCCGCGGCCGCAGAATGCGCGCGTCGAGCTACGCAAGCCGCGAGCGCCCAACTGGGTGGGGGCTCCCCTGCGTGCCGCGGCGCGCAGCGAGCCGGAGTCGGCGGAGGCGAGCGAAGCACAAGGAACTCCTACTGCGGCGCCACGTTGACACCCCTATGACCCGCCCCGAGACTGCGCCCCTTTCCTAGGAGCCGCCTCTCGATGTCCGCCGCCGCCTCCCCCGTCCGCATGGACGACATCGTCTCGCTGTGCGCGCGCCGCGGTTTCATTTTCCAGAGCGGCGAGATCTACGGCGGCATCAACGGCTTCTGGGACTACGGCCCGCTCGGCGTCGAGCTCAAGAACAACCTGAAGGCGTTCTGGTGGCAGCGCATGGTGCGCGAGCGCGATGACGTCGAGGGCATCGACAGCGCGATCATCACGCACCCACGCACTTGGGAAGCCTCGGGCCACATCGCGAACTTCAGCGACCCGATGGTCGACTGCCGCGCGTGCAAGAAGCGCTTTCGCGCGGATCAGCTGGATGGCATCGCTGGCTGCGATGCGCGCGAGGGCACGTCGCAGCACGATTTCACCGAGCCCCGCGCGTTCAACCTGATGCTCAGCACGAACGTGGGCGCATCGCAGGACGCGGCGAACGTCGCGTATCTGCGCGCAGAGACGTGCGGCTCGATCTTCACGGACTTCCGCCGCGTTCGGGAAGCCGGGCGGCAGAAGGTCCCGTTCGGCATCGCGCAGATCGGCAAGGCCTTCCGCAACGAGATCAACCCGCGCAACTTCGTCTTCCGCTCGCGCGAATTCGAGCAAGCGGAGATGGAGTTCTTCTGCCACCCGAGCGAGAGCGCGCAGTGGTTCGAGCATTGGCGCGAGCTGCGCCTGCGCTTCCATCGCGATCTCGGCTTCGGCGAACATCAATTGCGCGTGATTCCGCACACGACGCTCGCGCACTACGCGAAGGCAGCGGTGGACATCGAGTTCCTGTTCCCGTTCGGCTGGCAGGAGATCGAGGGCATCCACGACCGCGGCAGCTTCGATCTCACGCAGCACGCCGAGTTCTCGGGCAAGGACATGTCCGTCACGATCGAGGAGACGAAGGAGCGCTTCACGCCCGCGGTCATCGAGACCTCCGTCGGCGTCGACCGCACCGCGCTCGCGATCCTGTGCAACGGCTACGTGGAAGAGGCGCTGCCCGACGGTGAGACGCGCACGGTGCTGCGGCTCGCAAAGGTGGTTGCGCCGATCAAGGTCGCGGTTCTGCCGCTCTCGAAGAAGCTGAACGAGAAGACGCTGCGCATCGCGGCGGACCTGCGCAAGCGCTGGAACATCTTCCACGACGAGGCCGGCAACATCGGCCGTCGCTACCGCCGCCAAGACGAAGTCGGCACGCCGTTCTGCGTCACCTACGACTTCGACTCGGAGACGGATGCCAAGGTGACCGTGCGCGAGCGCGACTCGATGGCGCAGGAGCGCATCTCGGTGGACGCGCTGCGCGGCTACCTCGACGAGAGGCTCGAGAGCTGGCGATGAAGAAGCGCGCGGCGAAGGCAAAGAAACCCGCGGCTCGCGGGCGCCCAGCCAAGGCGAGTGCCGCGCGGGCGGTTTTCTTCTTCGGCAACGGCCAGGCCCAGGGCCGCGGCGACCTGAAGGAAGTGTTAGGCGGGAAGGGCGCGAACCTCGCAGAAATGACGCGTCTCGGCGTACCCGTACCGCCCGGCTTCACGATCTCCACCGGCGTGTGCGCGGCCTTCAATGCCGCGGGCGGGAAGATCCCCGACGCGGTGAAGCGCGACGCGCTCGCGGCGCTGACGAAGATCGAACGCATCGTCGAGAAGACGTTCGGCGACCCGAAGAATCCGCTGCTCGTCTCGGTGCGTTCCGGCGCGCGCGCCTCGATGCCTGGCATGATGGACACGATCCTGAATCTCGGCCTGAACGACCGGACCGCCGAGGGCCTCGCTGCGAGTGCCGGCGCGCGTTTCGCCTACGACAGCTACCGCCGCTTCATTCAGATGTACGGCGACGTCGTCGAAGGCGTGCCGCGCGAGCGCTTCGAGACGCAGCTCGACGCGCTGAAGGAACAGCGCGGCGTCTTCCAGGACACGGAGCTCGGCGCGGAAGACCTGCGCAGGCTCGTCGGCGAGTATCTCGAGATCGTGCGCGAGTCGACGGGCCGGCCGTTTCCGCAGGACCCGCACGAGCAATTATGGGGCGCGGTCGCGGCAGTGTTTCGTTCTTGGCAGAACGAGCGCGCCAAGAAATACCGCGACATTCACGGCATCCCGGCATCCTGGGGCACCGCCGTCAACGTGCAGGCGATGGTGTTCGGGAACATGGGCGACGACTGCGCCACCGGCGTCGCGTTCACGCGCAATCCGTCGAACGGCGACCGTGTGTTCTACGGCGAGTACCTGAAGAATGCGCAGGGCGAAGACGTCGTGGCGGGCACGCGCACACCGCAGCCGATCAACAAGGCGAGCCGCACCACCGAGTCGTCGCATCTCCCGACGCTCGAGCAGGAGTTGCCGCGCGCGTACACGGAACTGGTGCGCGTGCAGCGGCGTCTCGAAAAGCACTACCGCGAAATGCAAGACATCGAGTTCACGATCGAGCGCGGCAAGCTCTGGATGCTGCAGACGCGCACGGGCAAACGCACCGTACGCGCAGCCGTGAAGATCGCCGTCGACATGGCGAAGGAAGGGCTGATCTCGCGCGAGACGGCGGTGACGCGCGTCGCGCCGGAATCGCTCGAGAAGCTGCTGCATCCGACGCTCGACCCGAACGCTGCGAAGGAGCTGATCGCGAAGGGGCTGCCCGCTTCGCCCGGTGCCGCGGTCGGCCGCATCGTGCTCTCCGCCGACGAAGCGGAGACGCGCGCGAAGGCGGGCGAGAGGGTCGTGTTGGTGCGCATCGAGACGTCGCCTGACGACATCCACGGCATGCACGCCGCCGAGGGCATCCTCACCGCGCGCGGCGGCATGACGTCGCATGCGGCGGTGGTCGCGCGCGGCATGGGCAAGAGCTGCGTCGCGGGCTGCGGCGCGCTGCGCGTGGACCAAGCCTCGCGCGAAGTGCGCGTCGGCGGACACGTGCTGCAGGCGGGCGACTGGATCACGCTCGACGGCGCGACCGGCGAGGTGTTTCGCGGCCAGGTGCCGACGGTGACGCCCGAGCTCGGCGGCTCGTTCGCGGACCTGATGCGCTGGGCCGATGCGATCCGCGTCGTGAAGGTGCGCACCAACGCCGATACACCGGCCGACGCAAAGCTCGCGCGCGAGTTCGGCGCCGAGGGCATCGGCCTCTGTCGTACCGAGCACATGTTCTTCGAGCCGAGCCGCATTCTCGCCGTGCGCGAGATGATTCTCGCCGCCGATCTGACTGCCCGCGAGCGAGCGCTCGCGAAGCTGCTGCCGATGCAGCGCGGCGACTTCGCTGGAATCTTCCGCGCGATGTCGGGCCTGCCCGTCACGATTCGCCTGCTCGATCCGCCGCTGCACGAGTTCCTGCCGCACACCGACGCGGAGATCCACGAAGTTGCGGAGGCGCTCGGCAGCAAAGCTGCCGTCGTGCGCGCGCGGGTCGAGGCGCTCGCCGAGTTCAAAACGATGCACGGGCATCGCGGCTGCCGCCTCGGCATCTCGTTCCCCGAGATCTACCGCATGCAGGTGCGCGCGATCATGCAGGCGGCATGCGAGGTGGAAGCCGATCGTGGCCGCGTCCAGCCCGAGATCATGCTGCCGCTGATCGCTCATCGTGGCGAGCTCGTGTTGTTACGGGCGCTCGTCGAAGAGGAGGTCGCCGCGGTGCTGCGCGAGTGGCCGCGCTCGCGGGTGCGGCCGGCAATCGGAACCATGATCGAGGTGCCGCGCGCGGCCCTGATCGCCGGCCAGCTAGCCGAGCTCGCCGACTTCTTCTCGTTCGGAACGAACGACCTCACGCAAACGGGCTACGCGCTCTCACGCGACGATGCCGGAAAGTTCCTGTCGGACTACGTGGACAAAGGCATCCTCACGGATGACCCGTTCGTCTCCGTCGACGAGGAAGGGATCGGCGAGCTGATGCGCATCGGTCTCGAGAACGGGCGTAAGGTGCGCCCCGGTCTGAAGGTCGGAATTTGTGGCGAGCACGGAGGCGATCCGAAAAGCGTGCGCTTCTGCGCGCGCCTCGGGTTCGACTACGTATCGTGTTCGCCGTTCCGCGTGCCGGTGGCCCGGCTCGCGGCGGCACAGGCGGCCGCAGAGCAGCTCGCGGCCAAGAGGGCAAAGCGCGTATGAGGCGAACTGTCGCGCTGGCGCTCGTCGCGTCACTCGGGCTCGGCTGTGCCTCCTGGCGCAAGCCATCGAGCTGGTTCTCCCCCGAGGTGTCAAAGGCCGCGGCGCCGGATTCGGCGCGTGGGCTCACCGAGGTCGATTCGGCCGAGCTCGCCGACTTCTTCGCGACCGCCAACGGCTTCTATTCGCGGCTCGCGCTGCGGCGCTTCAACGACCGCAATACCTTCATGGATCCCAAGCTGGGCGCGTACTTCCGCACCGAATCTGCATACGCCGACTACTACGCGAACCTGACTGGCACGCTGCGCTACGCGCGCTTTCAGCGGCTGCGGCCGCTCGCAATCGAGGTCGTCGAAGTTCGCTCCGGCGGACCGGGCAAAGCCGTCGTCGTGACCCGCATGGTCGGCGAGAACAGCCGTCCGTTGCGCTGGACCGAGGTCGAGCTCGTCCGCGAGGACAAGTGGGAGCGCGTCGGCGAGCGCTGGTGGATCTCGCCCGGGCGGATCTGATCGAGGCTGCAGCTCGCCCAACCCGTTCCGTTGTGGGCGTGTGTCTTCCTGTGTGCCCACCGCTGTCCACGCGTGGGAACGAAACTTCACACATGCAGGGGGGTGCGCAGGGAACTGTTTTTCCCGAACGGCCACAAACTCCACGATTCCTAAAGCATTTTGCCTTGCAGCGGGCGTAAAGTCGCCCACTGGCACGGCGGTTGCTCTCCGATCTCCCCGGGACCCGCCGTCCCACACCCCCTTCGAGAAGCCCTTCACCCGCCAGGGAGCCCCCCCACCTTGTTCACCTCCGAAACCCCCGAGCGCGCCCCAGCTACGTCCAGACCGTCAGCCTCCGCAGCGGCCAACAAGCGCCGCGTCGCTCCCGCGCGTCCGACCCGCCGCCGCGCCGTCGCGTGGGAGAGCGACACCGAGCTCGTGAAAGAAATCCTCGCGGGCAGCCGCACGCACTTCGAGATGCTCTACGAAGCCTATTTCCCGCGCGTCTATCGCTTCGCGCTGAAGCGCATGCGCGACCCGGGCGAGGCCGAGGACGTCACGCAGGAAGTGTTCGTGACGGTGTTTCGGGCGCTCAAGAGTTATCAAGGCAACTCGAGCCTGCTGGTGTGGATCTTCGGCATCGCGCGCAACAAGGTGAATCGCCGGTTCCGCGGCGCGCGGCCTTGGATGGAATCGATCGACCCGGAGAACTTCCACGCCGCATCGCAGGATGCGCCCGCCGACGAGCAAGTGCAGGCACGCATCCTTCTGGCGCAATGCGAAGACGCGATCGAGAACCGCTTGACGCCGCTGCAGCGGAGAATCTTCCAGCTGAAGCACCTGCGCCGGCAGTCGATCCGCTCGATCGCCGAGGCCCTCGGCAAATCCGAGGACGCCGTGAAGGCCAACCTCTACCGGATGCGCCGCGCGATCGCGCAGGCGGCCCCTGGCCTCGAGCAGGTGCTGCGCGCCTAGCGCGAGCTCCGCGCTACCCGACCAGGCAAGTTGCGTCTTTTCTTGCCACTTCTGCGTACGGCTCACCACTCCCTCCACGGGGAGTCGCGCCAGGGACGCGGCTCGCCTGGGGGAGTCGAGCGTGGCAGGTGCCGAGCCTCGCGTGCGAAAGCGCCGGGCGAGCGGACTCGTGCGAGCAAATGCAAGCGCGAGCACCGCAAGTCTCGGGGATGAAGCGTTGCTCGCCGGCGTTCGGTCCGGCAGCGAGCCGCATTTCAACGTGCTCTATGGCCGCTACTTCGGCCGGATCTACGGCTTTGTCAGCGCGCGCGTCTCGAACCGCGCCGACGCCGAGGAGCTGACGCAGGAAATCTTCACGGCAGTCTTCCGTTCCGCGAGTGGCTTCGGTGATCGCGCGAGCCCGCTCTCGTGGATTTACGGGATCGCGCGCAACACGCTCCTGAATTACATCCGACGGCGGCAGCTCGAGCGCGAACGCGCGGGGCGACTCACGCCGGAGTCGGTTGCGCCGCGGACGCCCGATTGGTCGTACACGCCGGAGGAACAGGCCCGCGAAAACCGGCTGGGTGAGGAGTTCGAGCGTCGCATGGCGACGCTCGCTCCGTGGCAGCGCGACGTGTTCCGATTACGTCACGTCGAAGACTTGCCGATCGAAGAGATCGCGCGTCGCACGACGAAGTCCGCGGATGCGATCCGATCCGGGCTCTATCGCGCAAAGCGCATGTTGTTCGACGCTGCCGAGCTCGAAGGGGAAGACGAATGAAGTGGGCGCTCTTCGCGCGAATTGGCGAACGCTTCTCGCGCCTGCGCGCGCGGCCTCGCAAGCCCGAGCTGCGCGAGATCGCGGCCGAGTTCAGCACCGAGGAGCTCGCCGAGTTCCTCGAGGGCGACCTGCACCCGAACGACGCACGACCCGAGTTCCGCGAGCAGCTGCGAGAGGATCTCTGGGCGATGGTGCAAGACCTCCACAGACCCAGCGGCCCCCCGCGCCACTGAAGGCGATCGGGTTCGCCCGCGGACGGTGCGCGATCCGCATTTCGCGACGCCCGATTCGTTGACACCCGGAATGCGCGCCCGTTACCGTGCCGGCCCTTCGCTCCCTTCGTCTAGTGGCCTAGGACGTGGCCCTCTCAAGGCCGAAACATGGGTTCGACTCCCATAGGGAGCGCCAATTTTCCGGCGCACGCTCGATAGGACGCCATGGCAGAGTTCGCGTTCGCTTGGATGGATTGCGAATTCGGTGGCCTCGATCCCGAGCTGCACGACGTCACTGAGATCGGCGTGATCGTGACGGACGGGCGGCTCGCGGAGACCGCCGAGCGGGAGTGGAAGGTCGTAGCCCGCGCGGAACGCGTCTCGCCCGCGTCGATCGAGATCTCGGGTTACGACGCCGCGGTGTGGGCGAAACAGGCGGTGCCCGTGCGGCAGGCGTTGACGGAGCTCGCGGACACGCTGCCGAAGGGCTGCAAAGTGGTGCCCGCGGGCCAGAACGTTCGCATGGATGTGATCTTTCTAGAACGCGCTTACAAGAACTGCGGAATCGCGTGGCCCTTCGACTACCACGTGATCGATCTCGCAACGCTCTTCTACGCGTGGTCGCTGGTTGCGGGCGAGAAGGTCGAGGCGCTTTCGCTGCGCCAGGCCGCGACGCGTGCGGGGCTCGCACAGAACAAGGTCGCGCATCGCGCGCTCGCCGATGCGCGGCTCACGCTCGAATCCTTTCGGCACTACGTCGGGCGGCTCTCGCCTCGCGCGCCGCGCGACGAACCGCCCACGCCGGTCGCATAGCCGCGCCATTTCTGTACGGCCCCGTGGTCGATCCAGCCGAGCAGCGCGCGCGCGAGCCGCGCCAGCAGACTGCCCGGCGGCAGCACGAGCGCGGAGCCGAAGTCGATCAGCACCGGCGCGCCGTCGTCACCGACGAGCACGTTGCCCTGATGGCGCAGGTCGAGATGCACGACGCCGCGCGCGTGCATCTCGTCGATCGCGGCGGCGAGCTGTGCGAAGAAGGCCGCTGGCGTCTCGCGCGCGACGCTGCGCGAGAGCGGGCGGCCAGCGCGGTGCTCGACCGCGAACGCAAGCGCGTCGATCGCACCCAACCAGCGCGGCACCGCCGGGTGGCCTGCGAGTGCGCGCCAGGCCCGTTGCTCGCGACCCACGATCCAGTGCGCGAGGGTCGCGCGCACGAACGCAGAGCGTGGCGCGAAGTCTTTCACCACGAGCTTCGTGCCGGCGTGCTCGAGCAGGAACACGTCGGGGTTCGCGAAGCCGCCAATGCTGATGCGCTCAGCGCGCGCGAGGTCGCGACGTTCCGGCACAGAGAGTGGGGTCGAGCTGGGCTCGCGCAACATGCGCACATTCTGCGCGGAGCCGCCTCGCCCCACCAGCGCCGTTGCCCCTCGGTGGATCGGCGGAGTGACGAATCCCGGTGAGACGTGCCGAGGGTCGTCACTTGGCGCCGGATTCGCCGCCGCCGCGCGCGCTTGCACGCTTCGAAGTTCTGGCAACGGATCCGATTGCTTCACGGCGATCGTTGCCGCTCGCGGAGCGGTTGGCACGGCGAGTGCGATGCGTCCGCGCCGTAGCGATTCGAACGGGATCGGCGGGTGGCAAGCGTCCGCCCGAGGCAAGGCACTGAATCGAGGAGTACGAGCGATGCGGAGATTTCACGCGCGCAAGGGCGGCTTCACGCTGATCGAGCTGATGATCGTGGTCGCGATCATCGGGATCTTGGCGGCGGTCGCGATCCCGAATTTCGCGCTGTTCCAGCTCCGCTCGAAGACGGGCGAGGCGAAGGTGAACCTCGCCGCGATCCGCACGGCCGAGGAAGGCTACTTCGCCGAGTTCGGCTCGTACGTCGACGCGGTGACGCACGGCAATACCGCCTTGGCGACGACCAAGCAGCCTTGGGCCGGCGGCAACGCCGGCTACCAGCAGCTCGGGTGGGCGCCAGAGGGCGACGTGTACTTCCAATACACGGTCGAAGCCCCCATCGGCATCGAATGGGCAGCGAGCGCAGTGGGCGATCTCGACGGCGACGGCGTCAATCTGTCCGCGTTTGGATACATCCATCCAATCCCGGGAAATCTGAACGTGGGCACCGCGCCGCCGAATTGCAACGCGATCGGCGTCTACAACCCGGCAGCTCCGGCGGCGTTCGACCTCCTGAACACGGTCGGACCGTGCGAGCAGTTCTCAGGGCAGTCCTGGTTCTGACCCTCGCGCACTGGTTCTGACCCTCGCGCGCACTCAGGCTGGACCGCCTTTGGGGGCCTCTCGCTCTTTGCAGTGAGCTGGAGAGGTTCGCGGCGCGTTCGGTCCTCCCATTTTTGGGGTGTCGCACGCGCTCGACTCGCAAAGGCACCCCCGTTCGGCCGGAATCGCGGCGTTCGCTCGAGTCCGTCGCGCCGTCTCGCGCCGCCGGAATGCCCGTGCAGCAGCGAGTTGGCGTGCGAGAAGTGACGAATCTCGGCTCGCGGAACGCCGCCCTGTGTCACTTCGGCAACTCCTGTGCAGGAGTTGCGAAGCAGCGGCGGCGCGTGCGTTTCCTCACACCCGCTTCAAGTTCGCTCAGGAGATTGCCGACATGCTGCGCCAGGCAGAGGGCTTGGCATATCGGTTGCGAAGAGCCCTGCCAACGCCAATCCGGGCGAGGTCTCGATCACGGCAGGTTGCCGTGTGAAGGCTTCCTCGGACCAAGGAGAGAAAAAGAAGATGCGCAAGCTTCACGCGCGAAAAGGCGGCTTCACGCTCATCGAGTTGATGATCGTGGTGGCCATCATCGGGATCCTGGCGGCGATCGCCATCCCGAACTTCCTCATGTTCCAGCTCCGCTCGAAGACGGGCGAGGCGAAGGTGAACCTCGCCGCGATCCGCACGGCCGAGGAAGGCTACTTCGCCGAATTCGGCGGCTACGTGGCGCAGGCCGCGGCATTCCCGGCGGCTCCTGCGATTGGTTCGCAGAAGCGCCCCTGGGTCGCGGGCTCGGCCTTCGACCAGCTCGGCTGGGGCCCGGAAGGCGAAGTGTTCTTCGACTACGCCGTGCAGGCCGCAACGGCGGGCGCGGTGTCGTACACGGCCGAAGCGCAGGGCGACCTCGACGGCAACGGTACGCCGTCGGAGTTCGGTTACATCCACCCGGTCGCGGGCGGCACCACCGGTCCGGCAGCGGCCGTCGCGACGACGTGCGCGACGACCGGCATCTACAACCCGGCTACCGCGGGTGTGGATCTGCTGAACACGGTCGGTCCGTGCACCAACCAGGACGGTCAGAGCCTCTTCTAACCGTCTCGATCTTCGGGAGGGCCGGAGCCGAACCTCCGGCCCTCCCACTTCACCGCTGGCGATCGTGTCCGGAGGGAGAACATGGAAACCTCGAGCCGCAAATCAGGCTTCACGCTGATCGAGCTGATGATCTCTGTCGCGATCATCGGAATCTTGAGCTCGACGGCGATCACGCTGTTCAAGGATCAACAACTTCGCAGCAAGCGCGCTGAGGGCACGACGAACGTCGGAGCACTCGCGAAATCTGTGAAGACGTATTATGGCGACGCGGGGACCTATCCCGGAGTTGCTGCACCGGAGCCCGCGCCGGCGCCGAGTCCGGTCGCTGTCGCTTGGGACGCTGCAGCCAGCGCCGCGTTCGGCCAGATCGGATTCAGGCCTGAAGGCGCCGTGCGATACCGCTACGACGTGGATTCGAACTCGGGAGCCTTGTCCGAGTGCCCGTGTGTCTCGGACGCCTGCTTCACGGTGGTCGGCTACTCGGATCTCGAGGGGGACGGAATCGGCGGCGTCGGGACTTATCACGCCGACGCCCTCGGCGTCGTCTGCAACGCGACCCTGTTCGGCTGGGGGCCGCCGGTGGATTCTTTCGGCAATCCGATCCTCGACGCGGTCGTGCCGCTCGACGATCCGATCGCTGGCATTCCGCCTGATAACTACTGAGCGCAGGCGGGGCGCGATCAGGGCTGTCGGGAGGAGTGGCCGTGAGGATGGGGGTCGCGAGAGGAGTTCTCGCGTTCGTCGTAGTCGTCGGCGTCAGCGTCGCGAACCGCGAGCTGCCGAACGACTCGGCGCAGACGCAGACTGAAGCCTTCGTACCCGACCCGCAGATGGCCGACCTCGCAGCGTTCGGCTTCGAGGCGGTCGTCGGAGATCTCCACTGGCTACGCGCAGTGCAGATCGCCGGGAGTCCGCAGGGCCCCTACGGGCGCAATCATCTGATCGGCGCGCTGATCGACGTCGTGACGACGCTCGATCCCTGGGTGGACCACCCGTATCGATTCGCCGCGGTCTGGATGACTGAAGACGAGCTCGCCGTGCGCAAGGCGAACGAGATTCTGCGGCGCGGAGTCGAGCACCACCCGGACGATTGGCGCGGATATTTCTACCTCGCCTTCAATCACTTCTTCTTCCTCGGCGAGGACGAGGAGGCAGCGCGCGTG